>NZ_JBEXTV010000014.1:58532-64492 GCF_040628835.1 Streptomyces sp. NPDC006134
CTCCCGGGACGGCCACGGGCGCCATACCGCGAACGCTCTCCCCCAGGCCGACCGCGACCACCGCACCACGCACCCTCACCCCTCCCGGGACGGCCACGGGCGCCATACCGCGAACGCTCTCCCCCAGGCCGACCGCGACCACCGCACCACGCACCCTCACCCCTCCCGGGACGGCCGCGGGCGCCGTACCGCGAACACCGTCGTGTCGTCGCCCAGGCGGCCCCCGCAGTGCCGCAGCGTGCCGTCCCGGACGTGGGCGGCCAGGCGGCGCGGCTCGGCGACGCCGAGGTCGGCCGCGACCGCGCGGGCCACCTCGTCGCGCAGCTGGTAGAAGCAGCCCTTCCGGTCGCGGGCCTCGGTCACCCCGTCCGTGACCAGCAGCAGCGTCTCGCCGGGGGCGAGCGGCAGCCGGCGCACCGTGGGGCGGCTCGGCGCGAGCTCGCCGAGGCCCAGCGGGAGCCCGCCGCCGGCCGGCAGCTGCCGTACGCCGCCGGGACCGACGGCCAGCGGCGGTTCGTGACCGAAGACGACGGCGTCCACGGCGTCGGGAGCGTCGTCGGGGAAGCCGAGCAATACGGCGGTGGCGAACCGGTCGCCGTCGATGGGGGTCCCCCCTGCTCGAGCGGAGCCGAGAGCTTGGGGGAGGCCGAGGGCGGCGGTGTGGGAGCGGTGCCGGAGCATGCGGGTCTCCAGGCGTTCGGCGACCGTGGCCAGGTCGGGTTCGTGGTAGGCGGCCTCGCGGAAGGTGCCGAGCAGGGCCGCCGCCGCCTCGACCGCGCCGAGCCCCTTGCCCTGGACGTCGCCGAGGAGGACGCGGGTGCCGTGCGGGCCGGGCTGGATGTCGTAGAAGTCGCCGCCGACGCGGGCCTCGGTGTCCGAGGCGAGGTAGACGCCGGCGTGGTCCAGGCCGCCCCAGCCCGGCGGCAGCGGGCGCAGGACGGTGCGGCGGGTGGTGTCGGCGACGTCCCGCATGTGCAGCATGCGCCGCTCGCCGCGGACCCGGATCACGCAGGCGGCGACGGCCAGGATGCTGCCGACGGTGACGAGGATGAAGTCGGGCAGCCCGGTCTGGTACTGGTGCGGCCAGGCGCTGTCCACCGTGACGTAGGTGAGCAGGGCGAGCGCCGCGAAGACGGCCGTGCCCCACACCCCGCACAGCGCGGCGGCGATGCCGGGCACCAGCACGATCCAGGAGATGATCCGGAACTCGCCGGTGGTGTTGAAGTCGGCCAGCGCGATGCCGGCGAGCAGCAGCAGCGGCGGCACCCAGCCGACGCTCCGGCCGCGCAGCCGCAGCAGCGGCTGTTCCCGGTGCACCGCCTCGCCGCCGTCCCGGGCGCGCGGCGGGCGGGCGGCGCCGGCCGCCCGGCCGGCCGCCGGCCTCAGGACGCCACCACCCCTCATCCGCCCAGCGAAACACGGGCCCGCGCGCGCCGCATCCGCGCGCCCCGCATCCGGACGGGCACCTCCTGCGGGCGCCTTCCGTGGGCACCTCCCGCGGGCACCTCCTGCGGGCACCTCCCGCGGGCACCTCCCGCGGGCACCTCCTGCGGGCACCTCCCGCGGGCACCTCCCGCGGGCACCTCCTCCGACGCGCCGACTTGCCGCCCGTCCTCCCCCGGTGTGCGCTGGAAGGCGGGGGTGAGCAGAGAGAGGAGTGCCCTCATGGCTCATGCGGCACCCGCCTCCGGCGGGACGAGCAGACGCGGCGACGCACCCGGGCGCGCGCCCGGCCGGACGCCCGACACGCCCGACGTCTTCGGCGAAGGCGTCCACACCGCCGCGAAGTGGGCGGTGCCCGTCGTGCTCGGGCTGCTCTACGGCTACTGGGCCGCGGCCAACCGGCGCGGCGGCGGCCCCATCACCGGCTGGAACCTGCTGTTCGGCTTCCTGACCGCGCTGGTGTTCATGGTGCTGTACATCGCCGTCCGCGCGGTGGCCCAGCGGCTGAGGCGCGAGGCGCACGCCGCGGTGTGGGCCGCGTTCGCCGGGATCGCGCTGGGCTTCCTGTACAGCCAGTCCGCCGAGGCGACCGTGCTGAAGTCCTCCGGGATGGGGCTGCTGGTCGGCGCGGCCCTCTTCGTCATGCTGTTCTACCGCTACTACACGCGGGAGGGCACGGAGCGGCGATCCACCGCCTGACATGTGGAGGTGGGACGGGCGGGTCAGCCGGAAACGCCCCAGTCGCGCCACCAGTCGTCGTTCACGACCGGCTCGTCCCAGTTGGTCCAGTGACCGTCCTTCCACACCGGGCACGGGTCCGCGCAGTTCGGCACCCACCGGCCGTGGGAGTCCACGAAGGCCGCGCTCGCCCAGCCCCGCGCACCGACGAGCCAGTACCAGTACGGGTTTCCGCTGACGCTCTGCCCGCGGACCGCGCACAGGATGCGGTCCCGGGTGCCCGGCGCGAGCCGGTCGACGGCGGCGGCGTGGCTGGTGGGCGCCTCCCGCACGGCGAGGGCGGTGGACGAGGTGACGGTGCCCGGGATCGGGCGGCCGCGCTCGGCGGTGCCGCCGGGGACGACGGGGCCGTCGGCGTACGCCGGCCGGACCGCCGCCAGGGACGACGAGACCGACGAGGCCGACGAGGCCGACGAGGCCGACGAGGCCGACGAGGCCGATGGGGCCGCCGGGGCCGCTGACGAGGCCGCCGCCGCCGCTGCCGTCGTACCCGCCGTGGCGCCCACGAGGGTGCCGCCGGTGAGCAGGGCCGCGGCCAGGGACCGCAGGGCCGCAGTGGTGCGCATGTTCGGCTCCCTTCTCCCCGAGGTCTCCCTCGGAGCTCCCCGGGGTCGTCCCCGGGACTCCCCCGCACCAGGAAACACCCGTCCGGGTGACGCCTCCACCGGAGAGCGCGAAACCGCAGGTCAGACGCCGTGCAGGACACCGCCCGTCCCTCATCCGGCGGACGGGTACGCCCATCTGCCGTACCGCCGCTCGCGCGGCCCGCCCCACCGGGGCTTGCCTGGAAGGGTGTCCCCCCGCCCGCGGAACGTCCTGTCGGCCGTCCTGACCGTCCTCGCCGGTCTGCTCGTGCCGTGCGGCACGCTGGCGGCCTGGGCGGCGTACGACCTCGCCGACACCGGCCGCTACACCGCCGCGATGGCACCGCTGGCCGCCGACCCGGACGTACGGGAGGCGGTCGCCGACGTGCTGGAGGACGGGATCGTCCGGGAGGCCGGTGCCGGTCCGCTGCGCGGCGCCATGGGGCCGTTCGTACGGGACGCGGCCCGGTCGTTCACCCGGACCGAGGCGTTCCGCGCGGGCTGGGACACGGCCAACCGCACCGTGCACGGCGCCGTGCTGCGCGCCGTGCGCACCGAGCCCGCGGACGACCGCCCGGTCACCGTGGACCTCGCCGTGGTCACCGCCCGCGTCAAAAACGAACTCGCCCGCGACCGGGTGCCGTTCGCCCACCGCATCCCGGTCCGGCACACCGAGGTCACCGTGTTGCCGGCCGCGGAGACCGACCGGCTGAGGAAGGGTTTCCACGTGCTCGACGTCGCGGCCCGCTGGCTGCCCTGCGCGGCCGTCGTCTTCGCCGTCGCCGGCATCGCCACCGCCACCTGCCGCCGCCGCGCGGTCACCGCCACCGGCCTCGGCACCGCCCTCGGCGGCGCGCTGCTCGCCCTCGCCGTCGCGGTCGGACGCCACCTCACCCTCACCGGCCTGCCCGGCCCGTCCCACCGCCCCGCGGCGGCCGCCGTGTACGACGCTCTCACCGCCACCCTGCGCACGGCCTCCTGGCTCCTGGCCGCCCTCGGCCTGGCCGTGGCCCTGGCCTCCTGGCTGACCGGCGTGCTCCCACGGCGCCGCGGTCTCCCGGCCACCGGCCCCCCGGCCACCGGCACCCCGGCCACCGGCCCCCCGGCCGTCGGCACCCCGGCCACCGGCCCCCCGGCCGTCGGCACCGGACCGGAACCCGCCCCAAACACCCCCAGCGCCCCGGGCGCCCCAAGTACTCCGTTGCCGCCGTGAGTTGGACCCGCCTAGGGTCACCGCCATGGCACCCTTTCTCGCATACGAGGACCACGGCGGCGACGGCGAGGGGACCGGCACCCCGGCCACCCCGCTCGTCCTCGTCCACGGCCACCCCTTCGACCGCACCATGTGGGCCCCGCAGATCAAGGCGTTCTCGTCCTCCCGCCGGGTCGTCGCCCCCGACCTGCGCGGCTACGGCGCCTCTCCGCTCGACCCCGCCCTCACGGATTTCGCCCGGTTCGCCGAGGACATCGAGGCGCTGCTGGACGAGCTGGGCGTGGCGTCCTGCGTCCTGGCCGGACTGTCGATGGGCGGCCAGATCGTGATGGAGTGCTACGGCCGCTTCCCCGGCCGCGTCCGGGGTCTGGTCCTGGCCGACACCTCCCCGGTGGCCGAGACTCCCGAGGGAAAGCAGATCCGCAACGCGATGGCGGACCGCCTGCTGCGCGAGGGCATGCGCGGGTACGCCGACGAGGTGCTGGAGAAGATGGTCGCCCCGTACGCGGACCCGGAGGTCAAGGCGCACGTCCACCGCATGATGACGGCCACCCGCCCGGAGGGCGCCGCGGCGGCCCTGCGCGCCCGCGCCGAACGCCGCGACTACCGCGAGCTGCTCGCCCGCGCCACGGTCCCGGCCCTGGTCGTCGTGGGCACCGACGACGAGTACACCCCGGTCTCCGGCGCCGAGTCCCTGCACGCGCTGCTGCCCGACTCCACCCTGTGCGTCGTCGAGGGCGCGGCCCACATGCCGAACCTGGAGCGGCCGGAGACGTTCAACGCGGCCCTGGGGGAGTTCCTGGCCCGCGTCGACGCGGAGTCCTGAGGAGAGCCGTGGGAGCGGCGTGGGAAGCAAGGGGGACGTGGGAAGCGTGGGCACCGCGGCGGCGGAGGGCATGACGGCCGGGCCCGCGCCGGGCGGGCGGGAGCGGCGGCGGGGGCTCGGGGCGTGGTGCGCCGGGCTGCTGTTCGCCGCGGTGAGCGTGGTCGTCGGATGCCGGACCGCCGGCACCGACGGTGTCACGCCGGTGCCGCAGCTGCTCGCGTTCCTGCCGTGGCTGCTGGTGCCCACGGGCGCCGGGCTGCTGCTGGCGCTGCTCGCCCGCTGGTGGACCGGGACCGTGTGGGGGGTGGTCCTGCTCGGACTGCTGGCCTGGTTCACCGAGCCGTACGGCACGACCGACGGCCCCACCGGCCCTCCCGTGGCCGAGCTGCGGGTGCTGACCTCGAACGTCGAGTTCGGACAGGGCACCGGCGCGCTGGTCGACGCGGTGCGCCGCGAGGAGCCGGACCTCGTCTTCGTCCAGGAGTGCGAGTACACGTGCGACGCGGCGCTGCGCCGCGACCTCGCGGCGGACTACCCCCACCGCCGGGCCGTCGAGGGCGGCGGCTCCAAGGGCAGCGTCATCCTCAGCCGCTTCCCGCTGCGGGCCGGCGCCGGCATCCCCGCCACGATGGGCATGCCGGGCGCCGTCGCCGACGTGCGCGGGCACCCCGTACGGCTCCAGCTCGCCCACCCGATGCCCCCGCTGCCCGGCCAGGTCGGCCTCTGGCGCGAGGAGCTGGAGGCGGTGCGCGACGCCGCCGCCGCGGACCCCGGCACCCCCACCGTCCTCGCCGGCGACTTCAACGCCACCCAGGACCACGCCGCCTTCCGCCGCGTCCTCGACACCGGGCTGCGCGACGCCGCCCGCCTGGCCGGCGCCGACCGGACGCCCACCTGGCCGTCCCGGACCACCCCGGCGTTCGGCGCCCAGATCGACCACGTGCTGGTCTCGGAGGACTTCACCGTCCACGGCGCCCGCTTCCTCGGCATCGCGGGCTCCGACCACCGCGCGGTGTCCGTGGACCTCACCCTGCACGGGCGGGACTGACCCGGCACCGTACGACGGCGGCGGCACGCCACCCCGGGCGAGTGGACCCGGAGCGGCGTGCCGCCGTGACGCGCGCGAGGAACATCCGCGCGGTTCGGACGCCGACAT
>NZ_JBEXTV010000014.1:64591-148101 GCF_040628835.1 Streptomyces sp. NPDC006134
TCACCACCGTCCGCGCGGCTCAGACGCCGACATCACCACCGTCCGCGCGGCTCAGACGCCGACATCACCACCGTCCGCGCGGCTCAGACGCCGACATCACCACCGTCCGCGCGGCTCAGACGCCGACGTCACCACCGTCCGCGCGCCACACGGCCACGACCGCCGGGCGGACGATCTTCCCGGGCCCGTCGGGCCAGGTGCTGGCGGGCTTCTCCACCGAGGCGCCGTCGACCTCTCCCGGGTGCTGCACGGAGACCAGGACCCGCCGGTCCTGGACGAGCGGACCGCAGGTCTCCGCGCCCGTCGGCACGGTCAGGAACTGCTTGAGCTCACCGCGCCGGTCGCCCTTCGTCGCGACGCCGAAGAGGCCGTCGTGGCTGCCGAGGGCGTTGCCGTCGGTGGACAGCCACAGGTTGCCGTGGGGGTCGAAGGCGACGTTGTCCGGGCAGGAGATCGGGCTGACGGCGTCCTTGGGGAAGCCGGCGAAGTACGTCGCCGGGTCCTGCGGGTCACCGGCGACCAGGAACAGCGACCAGGCGAACGCCGTGCTCTCCGGCCGGTTCCAGCGCTCGGTCAGCTCCAGGACGTGCCCGTGCTTGTTGCCGGGGCGCGGGTTGGCCTCGTCGGGGCCCGCGTAACCGGCCTTGCCGCGGTTGGAGTTGTTGGTGAGGGCGACGTAGACCTTGCCGGTGACCGGGGAGGGCTCGATGTCCTCCGGGCGGTCCATCTTCGTCGCGCCGACCTTGTCGCCGGCCAGGCGCGTGAAGACGCACACCTCCTCGGCGGTCATGCCCGGCACGTGCGAGACGGCGCCGTCGGCGGTGGCGGTCACCAGCGGGATCCACTGGCCGGCGCCGTCGAACTCGCCGTCGGCCGGCAGCTTGCCGGTGCCGTCGATCTCGATGGCCGGGGAGTCGCCGGTGAGCTTGGCGACGTACAGCGTCCCCTCGTCCAGCAGCGACAGGTTGTGCTCGCGGACGGCCCGGGACGAGCCCTTCTTCATCCGCTTGCTGCTCACGAACTTGTAGAAGTAGTCGAACCGCTCGTCGTCACCGGAGTAGACGACCGGGCGGCCGTCGTGGGTGAGGCGCACGGTCGCGGCCTCGTGCTTGAAGCGGCCGAGGGCGGTGTGCTTGCGCGGGGTGGAGTCGGGGTCGTACGGGTCGAGCTCGACGACGTACCCGAAGCGGTGCACCTCGTTCGGCTCCTGCGCCACGTCGAACCGCTTGTCGAACCGCTCCCACTTGCGCTCGGTGGCACCGGTGCCGATCCCGTACCGCTTGTCGGTCGCCCGGCCGCCGTTGGCGAAGTACTGGTTGAAGTTCTCCTCGCCGTGCAGCGTCGTGCCCCACGGGGTGGTGCCGCCGGAGCAGTTGTTGAGGGTGCCGAGCACCTTGGTGCCGGACCGGTCGGCGGAGGTCTTCACGAGCTCCGTCCCCGCGGCGGGCCCGGTCAGCCGGAACTCGGTGGTGGCGGTGACCCGCCGGTTGAGGTGGTGCCGGGTGACGGGCGTCAGCTTCCCGGTCCTGCGGTCCTCCTCCACGACCACGGCCGACAGCCCGTGCGCGGCCCACGCGATCTCGACCTGCTCGCGGGTCGGGTTGTCGGGGTCGTACCCGCGGAACATGAGCACCTCGTCGGTGTACTCGTGGTTGGCGACGAGGAGCTGCCGGCCGCGCTCGCCGGGCAGCGGCAGCAGCGCGAGGAAGTCGTTGTTGTAGCCGAACTGCCCGGCCTGCGCCTTCGCGGTCTGCTTCTCCGGGTCGAAGGCGGGCGCCCCGCGCAGAATGGGCTCGCCCCAGCGGATGACCACGTTCTGGCGGTAACCGTCCGGTACGACCACGGCGTCCCGCGTGTTCGGCGCCACCGGCGTGAACCGCAGCCCGCGCGCACCCTTCTGCTTCCCGCGCGCCGCGGCCTGCGCCGCCGGGGCGGCCTGCGCCTCGGGCGCCCCCGCGAGGGTGACCGTCCCGGCGCCCGCCGCGGCGACGGTGACGACGGCGGCGGCCCGCATCATCGAACGGCGGCTGAGCGCGCCGGCGATGACATCACCGACGTACTCGTTGGAGCTGGTGTTGGGCACCTCGTGGAAGCAGGCGTCACCACACCGGAAACGGCAGGTCATGGCGGACCGTCCACCGGGGTGCGCCCCGGACGGCGTTCCGATCAGCGGCAGCAGCTTGCGCACGGTTGTTCTCCCTGGATGTCCTGGGTGCCCTGGATGCCAGCGACCGTAAAAGCACGTACGTGCGAGAAACGGGCGCCAGGATGAACAACGAGTGAAGTCACGGCAACCGGCGGGAAGGCCGGGTCCCGGCTTGACGTGACCGCGCTTCCGTGCCAGATCCTGCCCAAGATCACATTCCGGGGCCGCTAACCTTACGTGTCCGTCCTGGCCAGGGATTGACGGGCTTCACCTCATGCGAAGGGTTGCGCACATGGGCTTTCTCACTCTCCTGCGGAACACATTCGGCCGGTCACGCAAAGCGAAGACCGCCCCGGCGGAGGGTGCGGTGCCACAGCCGACCACGGAGCCCGCTCCCGACCCGGTCACGGAGACCGCCCCCGACCCGGCCCCGGAGCCCGCCCCCGATCCGGTCACGGAGCCCACTCCCGCGCCGACCGCGCAGTCGGCCCCTGCGCCGGACGTGGAGCCGGCCTCCACGCCGGACCCGGAACCGGTCCCCGCACCGGCCGCGGACAAGGCGCCTTCCGAGCCCGCCGCCGAGCCCTCCCCCGACCCGGAGCTTCCGCCCCAGCCCGGCGCCGACGCCTCCTCCGCCGCCGCCGAGCCCCAGGTCCCCGACCCCCGCCCGGCCGCCCCCGAGGAACACGAACTCGTCGTCGCTGCCTTCGACAAGGTCGCGGTCCCGAGGCCGGCCCGGACGCCGGAGCAGGAGGGAAGCGCCGGCTCCGAGCCGGAGCCGGAGGAGACGGCACAGGCCCCGCAGCCCACCCCGAGCGAACCCGAACCAACCCCGGACCCGGACCCGGCCACGCCCGAAACGGAACCGGCCCCGGACCCGGCCACGCTTGAACCCGAACCGGCCCCGGACCCGCAGCCAGCCCCCGAAGCCCCGGCCCTCACAGCCACCGAACCCGCCACCCCCGAACCCGCAGCCGCCGACGGCGAGAAGGCCCCCCAGGGGCCACCCGCACCCGACAACGAAGGCCGCACGGGCGGTGCGGGCGGTGCGGGTGGTGCGGGCGGTGCGGGCGGTGCGGGTGGGAAAACACCCCCGGCCGAAGGCGAAGCCGAGGCCAGGAAACCCGCCGCCCCCGCCACCCCTGCCACCCCTGCCGTCCCCGCCGCCCGCCTCCGCTCCCGCGCCCCCCACCTCTCCCCCGCCTACAAGGCCGCCGGCGCCGCCCTCCGCAAGCGCGGCCTCACCGGCGCCCGCGCCAAGGTCTACCTCGTCCTCGACCGCTCCGCCTCGATGCGCCCGTACTACAAGGACGGCTCCGCCCAGGCACTCGCCGAGCAGACCCTCGCCCTCGCCGCGCACCTCGACCCCGAGGCCACGGTCCCCGTCGTGTTCTTCTCCACCGAACTGGACGGCACCGGCGAGCTCACCCTCACCGACCACGAGAACAAGATCGACGAGCTGCACGGCGCCCTCGGCCGCATGGGCCGTACCAGCTACCACGCGGCCGTCGCGGAAGTCGTCGCCCGGCACGCCGCGCACGAGAAGGCGGCCCCCGGCACCCCCGCCCTGGTGGTCTTCCAGACGGACGGCGCCCCCGACGCCAGGACCCCCGCCACCCAGGCCCTCACCGAGGCGGCGAAGACCCACCCCTCCCTCTTCTTCTCCTTCGTCGCCTTCGGCGACCCGGAGAGCAAGGCGTTCGACTACCTCCGCAAGCTGAAGACGGGCAACGCGTCCCACTTCCTCGCCGGCGAGACCCCCCGCGAACTGACCGACAAGGAGATGTACGAGGGCCTCCTCGCCTCCTGGCGCCCCTGACGGTCCCTCCTCGCCCCTCCCCCCTCCCCCTCCTCCCTCCTCCTCCGGGCCGCCCCCTTCCGCCCTCCCACCCCTCGAAACAGGAAGCGGGCGGCCCACCCGTGTCGGCTACGATTTCAAGGTTCCACGGACGACCCGAAACCACGAGATCGTCACTACACGTAACGACTTGGGAGCAGCCCGCGATGGCTCGACACCTCATCACCAGCGCCCTTCCGTACATCAACGGGATCAAGCACCTGGGCAACATGGTGGGGTCCATGCTCCCGGCGGACGTGTACGCCCGCTACCTGCGCCGGCGCGGCCACGAGGTCCTCTACATCTGCGCGACGGACGAGCACGGCACCCCGGCGGAGCTGGCGGCCAAGGAGCAGGGCATCCCCGTGGACGAGTTCTGCGCCCAGGCGCACGACGCCCAGAAGGCGGTCTACGACGGTTTCGCGCTCGCCTTCGACTACTTCGGCCGCAGCTCCTCCCCGCAGAACGTCGAGATCACCCAGCACTTCGCCCGCAAGCTGAACGAGAACGGCTTCATCGAGGAGCGGGCGATCCGGCAGGTCTACAGCCCCGCCGACAGCCGCTTCCTCCCGGACCGCTACGTCGAGGGCACCTGCCCCCACTGCGGCTACGACAAGGCCCGCGGCGACCAGTGCGAGAACTGCACCCGTGTACTCGACCCCACGGACCTGCTGAACCCCCGCTCGGCGATCTCCGGCTCCACGGACCTGGAGGTCCGCGAGACCAAGCACCTCTTCCTCCTCCAGTCCAAGCTCCAGCACGAGGTCGAGGCGTGGGTGGCCGCCCACGAGGAGGAGTGGCCGCAGCTCGCCGCCTCCATCGCCCGCAAGTGGCTGAACGAGGGCCTGCACGACCGCGCGATCACCCGCGACCTGGACTGGGGCGTCCCGGTCCCGGCCGACACCTGGCCGGAGCTGGCCGCCGAGGGCAAGGTCTTCTACGTCTGGTTCGACGCGCCGATCGAGTACATCGGGGCGACGAAGGAGTGGGCGGACCAGGACCCGGAGAACCGCGACTGGAAGTCCTGGTGGTACGAGGCCGACACGGGCGAGAACCCGGTCCGCTACACGGAGTTCATGGCCAAGGACAACGTCCCCTTCCACACGGTGATGTTCCCGGCGACCGAGCTGGGCGTGCGCGAGCCGTGGAAGAAGGTCGACTACGTCAAGGCGTTCAACTGGCTGACGTACTACGGCGGCAAGTTCTCCACGTCCCAGAAGCGGGGCGTCTTCACCGACCAGGCCCTGGAGATCCTGCCCGCCGACTACTGGCGCTACTTCCTCATGGCCAACGCCCCCGAGTCGGACGACGCGTCCTTCACCTGGGAGCACTTCACCGCCACGGTCAACAAGGACCTGGCCGACACCCTCGGCAACTTCGTCAACCGGGTCCTGTCCTTCTCCAGGAAGCGCTTCGGCGAGGAGGTCCCGGCGGGCGGCGAGCCCGGCGAGGCGGAGGCGCGGCTCGGTGAGGAGATCGCACGCCTCCTCGCCGAGTACGAGTCCCAGATGGAGGCCCTCCAGTTCCGCAAGGCCGCCGCGGCGCTGCGCGCCCTGTGGTCGGCGGGCAACTCCTACCTGGAGGAGAAGGCCCCCTGGCTGGAGATCAAGACCGACAAGGACGGCGCCGCCCTCACCCTGCGCACGGCGATGAACCTGATCCACCTGTACGCGGTGGTCTCCGAGCCGTTCATCCCGGCGACCTCCGCCGCGATGCGCGCGGCCTTCACCCTCCCCGGTGACACGGCGTCCTGGGTCACCCAGGACGAGGCGAAGGCCCTGGCCTCCGTCCCGGCCGGCACCCCCTTCACGGTCCCGCCGGTCCTGTTCGCCAAGCTGACGGACGACGACCTCGCGGATTACAAGGAGCGCTTCGGCGGCGAACCGCAGTAAGCCCCCCGGCAGCACCCCGTGAGCCCGGTGACACCGCTCGGTGTCACCGGGCTCACGTCTGTGGCACGCCTGTGGCACGCCTGTTACCGCCGGATCTGGACGAGCCGCCCCGAAAGCGAAGATCATGAGAGTCACGGCCGCAAGGGCTTCGCCATCGAGGCCGGCCCATGAGTGGGGGGAGCCAGCCATGGCCCTGTTCGGAAACGCACACAGCATCGACCCGTCCCAGGCGCAGCAGGACTACGCCCGCCTGCTCGGCCCCGGCGAGCAGGTCCACGCCGCCTGCCTGCTGATCCGGGACACCATCCTGTTCACCGACCGCCGCCTGATCCTGGTCGACAAGCAGGGCATCACCGGCAAGAAGACGGAGTACCACTCCGTCCCGTACCGCAGCATCACCCACTTCTCCGTGGAGACCGCCGGCACCTTCGACCTCGACGCCGAACTGAAGATCTGGATCTCCGGCAACCCGGCCCCGATCCAGAAGACCTTCACCAAGGGCGTCGACATCTACGAGATCCAGGCGATCCTGACCCAGTTCGTCGCCCGCTGATCCGCACCCCCGTCTTCCAGGCGCTGGGTATCGCGCTGCCCGAGAAGGCGACCGTGGACGCGATCGTCACCGACGTGACGGAGACCAAGCCGCTCGAACGGCGCCTGGACACTGTGCTGCGCATCGGTCCCTCCGACGGGGACGACTTCCTGCTGGCCATCGAGGCGCAGAGCCGGAAGGACGGGAAGAAGGCGTCGAGCCGGGCCTACTACGTCGCCTGCCTCCAGGCGAACTCGGCCCTGGCCCACGCCCACAGCCCGCACATCGACGCCATACTGGAAGCGCTGGGCCGAGCCCTTCACGCCAAAGACGTCGAGGCGTCCCGCTACTTCTACGAGTTCCTTGAGATCAGCCTGGGGGGCACCCCGGCCGGAGACAGGTGGAAGGAAATCATGTCGTCTGTCGTCACCTACTTCCCCGGGCGGGGAACGCTCATCGAGAAGGCCTACCTCGAAGGCGAGGCGAAGGGAGAGGCGCGCGGAGAGGCGCGGGGCATCCTGCGCGTCCTGGAGACGCGCGGCATCCCCGTCTCCGACGCCGTCCGCGAGCGCATCACCTCCTGCACCGATCTCGACCGCCTCGACGACTGGCTCGGCCGGGCCCTGACCGTCGAGCGGGCGGAGGAGCTGTTCGACGAGGACCCCACCGGCTGACAAGCCACGAGACGCACGGACAGGGGCCCGGCACCGGAATGCGATCCGGTGCCGGGCCCCTGTCCTTGCCGTCGGGGGTTTACTGCCCTCGGGGGTTACTTCGGCTGCGGCTTGCGCACCGACAGGTGCAGCTCCTTCAGCCGGGACTCGTCCAGCTCCGTCGGCGCGCCCATCATCAGGTCCTGGGCGTTGCCGTTGAGCGGGAAGGCGATCGTCTCGCGGATGTTGGGCTCGTCGGCCAGCAGCATGACGATGCGGTCGACGCCGGGGGCGATGCCGCCGTGCGGCGGGGCGCCGAAGCGGAAGGCGCGCAGCATGCCGGCGAACTCGCGCTCGACGGTCTCGTTGTCGTACCCGGCGATCTCGAACGCCTTGAGCATGATGTCCGGCTCGTGGTTCCGGATCGCGCCGGAGGACAGCTCGACGCCGTTGCAGACGATGTCGTACTGCCAGGCCAGGATGTCCAACGGGTCCTGGGACTGAAGGGCCTCCATGCCGCCCTGCGGCATCGAGAAGGGGTTGTGGGAGAAGTCGATCTTGCCGGTCTCCTCGTCCTTCTCGTACATCGGGAAGTCGACGATCCAGCAGAAGCGGAAGACGTTCTCCTCGAAGTGACCGGCGCGCTTGGCGGCCTCGACCCGCACCGCGCCCATGATCTTGGAGACCTCGTCGAACTCGCCCGCCCCGAAGAAGACCGCGTGGCCGGGGGCCAGGGAGATGCGCTTGGTGAGCTCGGCGACGTTGTCCTCGGTGAGGAACTTCGCGATCGGGCCGGTGAGCGTGCCGTCCTCGCCGACGCGCACCCAGGCCAGGCCCTTGGCGCCCTGCGAGACGGCGTAGTCGCCGAGCTGGTCGAAGAACTTGCGGGGCTGGGCGGCGACGTCCGGCACCGGCAGGGCGCGCACGTGCTTGCCGGCGAACGCCTTGAACTCCGAGCCCGCGAAGATGTCGGTGATGTCGACGAGCTCCAGCTTGGCGCGCAGGTCCGGCTTGTCGGAGCCGTACTTCAGCATCGCCTCGCGGAACGGGATCCGCGGGAACGGGGAGGTGACCTCGCGCCCGCCGCCGAACTCGGTGAACAGCTCGGTCATGAGCTTCTCGATCGGCTGGAAGACGTCCTCCTGCTCGACGAAGCTCATCTCGACGTCGAGCTGGTAGAACTCGCCCGGCGAGCGGTCGGCGCGGGCGTCCTCGTCACGGAAGCAGGGCGCGATCTGGAAGTAGCGGTCGAAGCCGGAGATCATCAGCAGCTGCTTGAACTGCTGCGGCGCCTGCGGGAGGGCGTAGAACTTGCCCGGGTGCAGACGGGAGGGGACGACGAAGTCGCGGGCGCCCTCGGGGGAGGTGGCGGTGAGGATCGGCGTGGCCATCTCGTTGAAGCCGAGCGCCGTCATCTTCTGCCGGATCGCGCCGATGACCGCCGTGCGCAGCATGATGTTGCGGTGCATGCGCTCGCGGCGCAGGTCCAGGAAGCGGTACTCCAGGCGCCGCTCCTCGTTGACCCCGTCCTCGGTGTTGATGGTGAAGGGGAGCGGGGCGGCGGCGCCCAGCAGCTCGACCTCGCTCACCTCGACCTCGATCTCGCCGGTCGGCAGATCGGGGTTCACGTTCTCGGTTCCACGTGAAACAACGCGGCCGTCGACCCGGACGGTCGACTCCTTGGAGACCTTGTCGAGGGCCTCGTACGCCTCGGTGCCCGGGCGCGCGACGAGCTGCGTGATGCCGTAGTGGTCGCGCAGATCGATGAAGAGGATGCCGCCCAGGTCGCGCCGATTGTGCAGCCAGCCACTCAGCCGGACGTCGGTGCCGACGTCAGAGGCGCGGAGCTCGCCGCAGGTGTGGGACCTGTACCGATGCATCGTCGTTCATCCAGTCTTCGCGGATTCGGGAATCTCCGGGGCCCGGTGCCCGGACTTTCCCAGGGTACCGGCCGCCCCGCTGTCGGCTCGCCTCCCTTTCGGCTCCCGTCCCTCCGGTTCGCCTCCCGTGCCCCGGGCGCGTCCGCCGGGCCGCAGACCGGTGCGTCTTCGGTGGCAGTGCGCGAAGACATCTTCTTAAAGTGGGGCAATGCGTACTGGTGAGCCCCTGCCCGCCGTGGGGGACGTCCTCGCCGCCCTGGCCACCGGCGTATGGCACTGCGACACCGGGACCGGGCAGGTCACGGTCGACGCCGAGGCGGCACGCCTGTTCGGGCTGCCCGCCCGGCGGGCGACCCTCGCGGAGGCCCGGGTCCGCGCCCGGCTCCACCCGTCGGACTGGAACGAGATCGCCGGTGTGGTCCAGCTCGCCGCGGCCGAGGGCACCCTCGCCGAGTCCCGTCTGAGGGTCATGGACGAGCAGGGCCGGGTGGTCCGGGTGCTGCGCAGCCGCTCCCGGCCGTCCTTCGATCCGGAGCGCAAGGCGTACGAGCTGATCGGCACCCTCCAGGAGGTCACCGACCCGGAGCCGGGCACGGCCACCGGCAGCGGCGGCGCGGTCACCGGGGACTGGCGCCGCTCGCGGGAGGCGTTCCTGCTGGACGCGGGCCGGGCGCTGGCGGAGGCGCGGTCCACGCAGGAGGTGCTGCGGGTCGTGTCGAACCTGGCGATGCCGGGTTTCTCCCCGGACGGGCTCGCGGTGTTCGGCGTGGAGGGCGACCGGCTGACAGTCATCGGCCACCACGGGCAGCGCTCGGGGGACGAGGGCCCGTTCACCGAGATGTCCCTGGAGACGGACTATCCGGCGGCCGAAGTGGTCCGCACCGGCCGGGCGGTCTATCTGTCCTCCCCGGAGGAGTACCGGTCCCGCTACCCCCTCACCTGGCCGCTCGCCCAGCGCTTCGGCCGCCGCTCCTGGGCGTTCATGCCGCTGACCGTGGCGGGCCGCACGATGGGCGCCTGGATGGCCGGCTTCTCCTACCCGGTGGCGTTCACCCCGGACGAGCGGTCGGTGCTGGCCACGGTCGCCCGGATGCTGGCGCAGGCCCTGTCGCGGGCCGGTGACGCCGAGTCCCAGCGGGAGCTGACCGACGGGCTGCAACGCTCGATGCTGCCGGTGCTGGGCCCGCGGATCCCCGGCATGGGCGTCGCCGCCCGCTATGTGCCCACCGGCGGCGGACTCCAGGTGGGCGGCGACTGGTACGACGTGATCGCGCTGCCGCAGGGACGGTTCGCCCTGGTCATCGGCGACGTGCAGGGGCACGACGTGCGGGCGGCGGGCCTGATGGGCCAGCTGCGCATCGCCCTGCGCGCGTACGCCTCCGAGGGCCACCGCCCCGACGCGGTCCTCTCCCGGGCCTCCCGCTTCTTCCACGGCCTCGCCGACAACCCCGACGACCCCGGTGACCTCCGCTTCGCGACCTGCCTGTACGCCGAGGTCGACCCGGCGACCGGGACGGTGGAGACCGCCCGCGCCGGCCATCTGGACCCGGTGGTGCGCATGGCGGACGGGACGGCGCTGCTGCGGGCCACGGCCGGAGGGCTCCCCCTCGGCATCGACCCGGACTGCGACTACCCGACCACGCGGCTCGCCCTGGAGCCCGGCGAGACGCTGATGCTGTGCACGGACGGCCTGGTGGAGACCGGCGGCCACGACCTGTACACCGGCTGGCTGCGGCTGCGGCAGGTCCTGGAGGAGCACCACGGCGGCCTGGACGACCTGGCCGACACGCTGGTGCAGGCCGTGATCGGTCCGTCCTCCCACCACACCACCGGCCCGCTGGCCGACCGGCGGGAGGACGACATCGCGGTGGTCCTGCTGCACCGCGACGAGGACACCGCCGTACGGCGCCCGGTGCGCCGCACGATGCTCACGATCGCGCAGGCCGAACCCGAACGGATCGCCACCGCCCGCCGGCATCTGCGGGACCTGCTGCACGACTGGCCCGACGGGGAGCAGACGGACGCGGCGGTCCTGCTGCTGTCCGAGACGCTGACCAACGTCCTCGTCCACACCGACGCCGACGCGCTGCTGGTCGCGGAGGTGACCGGGGAGCCGGGCGAGCGGCGGATCCGGGTCGAGGTCTTCGACAACGGCGCCGACCTGCCGCACAAGCGCCGGCCGGGGGAGATGGCCTCCTCCGGGCGCGGCCTGATGCTGATCGAGCTGCTCGCGGACGCGTGGGGGGTGGCGCCGCGGGGGCAGGGCAAGAGCATCTGGTTCGAGATCTACGAGTCCGGGGCCGAGGGCTCCCCGGACTTCGAGGGCTCGGGGGAATCCGAGGGCTCCGGGGGCGGCTGGGCCGCCGCGTAGCGGTCCCGCAGTTCGTGGGCGACGCCGAAGGCGGCGGCCGTCAGCGGCACCGCCAGCAGCATCCCCACGACCCCGGCCACCGACGCGCCCCCGGTGATCGTCACCATCACCACCGCCGGGTGCATCTGCACCGTACGGCTCTGGATCAGCGGCTGGAGCACGTGCCCCTCCAGCACCTGCACGGCCAGCACCACCCCGAGCGCCCACAGCGCGATGGCGAACCCCCGGTCGGCGAGCGCCACCAGCACGGCCACCGCCCCGGAGATGAAGGCGCCGAGGTAGGGGATGTAGGCGCCGACGAAGACCAGCGCGCCGAGGCCGACGGCGCCGGGCACGCGGAGCACGAGCAGGCCGACGGTGATGCACACGGCGTCGATGAGGGCGATGATCGTGGTCCCGCGCATGAAGCCCTCGACGGCCTCGAAGGCCCGTCGGGCCATCGCCTCGGCGGCGTCGCCGCCGCCGCGCGGGACGAGCGAGCGCAGGGCACCGGCGGCCCGGCCGGAGTCGCGCAGGAAGAAGAAGACGAGCAGCAGGGCGAGGACGGCCATGGCGATGATCTCGCCCACCACGCTGACCCCGCTGATCACCCCGGAGGCGGCCGTCCCGCCGAACTTCGACAGCAGCTCGCGCGCGTTGGCGGCGAGGTCGTCCAGCGAGGTCCCGGCCGCGCCGAAGTGGCGGGCGAGGTCCTGGGCGGCGTCCCTGAGCGAGGCGACGATCTGGTCGCCGGTGTCGATGAGCGCGGCCACCACGATGTACACGGCCCCGCCCACCACGGCGACGACGGCGGCGCAGGTGAGCCCGGCCGCCAGCGACCGCTGCACCCCGGCCCGCACCAGCCGGCGGTACAGCGGGCCCAGCAGGGCCGAGCCGAGCAGCGCGAGCAGCACGGGCACCACCGCCGTACGGAACTCCACGCACAGCCGGATCCCGACGTAGACGACGCCGCTGACGAGCAGGACGACGGCGCACCAGGCGGCGAGGCGGCGTACGGGCTCGGGCAGCGGCGGGGCCGGGGCGGGCCGTGCGGGCCCGGGGGCGGACGCGGGGGGACGGGGAGCGGACTGCGGGGGCCTGGGGTCGGGCACGCCTTCAGCGGATCACGCGCCGGGCGGGCTGTCCTGCGCGGACGGCCCGCCCGGGTGACACGGCATCAGACGCTCAGCCCCGCAGCCCACCCGGGTGACGCAGCATCAGGCGCTCAGCCCCGCAACCCACCAGGGTGACACGGCATCAGACGCTCAGCCCCGCGGTTCGCCCGGGTGACACGGCGTCAGGTGATCAGCCCCGAGGTCCGCCCGCCGACATCCCGTGCACCGCCGGGACCGTGCCCAGCCGGCCCTTCTGGAAGTCCTCGAAGGCCTGCATCAGCTCCTCCTTGGTGTTCATCACGAAGGGGCCGTAGTGGGCCATCGGCTCCCGGATCGGCCGGCCGCCGAGCAGGACGACCTCCAGGTCCGGCGTACGGGACTCCTGCTTCTCGTCCGCGCGGACGGTCAGCGCGGACCCCGCACCGAAGACGGCGGCCTGGCCGAGGCGGACCGGACGGCGCTCGGCACCGACCGAGCCCTTGCCCGCCAGCACGTACGCCAGGCCGTTGAAGTCCTCACGCCAGGGCAGGGTGACCTCCGCGCCCGGCGCGAGCGTGGCGTGGATCATCGTGATCGGGGTGTGCGTGATGCCGGGACCGGCGTGGCCGTCCAGCTCACCGGCGATGACCCGCAGCAGCGCGCCGCCGTCGGGGGAGGTCAGGAGCTGGACCTGGCCGCCGCGGATGTCCTGGTAGCGGGGGGCCATCATCTTGTCCTTGGCCGGCAGGTTCACCCACAGCTGGAGACCGTGGAAGAGACCGCCGGACATGACGAGCTGCTCCGGCGGGGCCTCGATGTGCAGCAGGCCGCTGCCCGCGGTCATCCACTGGGTGTCGCCGTTGGTGATGGATCCGCCGCCGCCGTGGCTGTCCTGGTGGTCGAAGGCACCGTCGATGATGTAGGTGACGGTCTCGAAGCCGCGGTGGGGGTGCCAGGGGGTGCCCTTGGGCTCCCCGGGCGCGTACTCCACCTCACCCATCTGGTCCATCATGATGAACGGGTCGAGGTGGCGGTAGTTGATCCCCGCGAACGCCCGGCGCACCGGGAAGCCCTCGCCCTCGAAACCGCTGGGCGCGGTCGTGACGGTGAGCACGGGACGTGCCACGGCGTCGGCGGGGGCGGTCACACGGGGCAGCGTCAACGGGTTCTCGACGGTCACGGCAGGCATGTCGGTACCTCCTCAGGTACGCCCATTTTAGTTGAGCGTTGAACTTCCTGCCACCCCCAACAGAAAGAGCCCGGGGGACATTCCCCGGGCCCGGCGACACAGCGGCGGATACGGACTAGCCGTACATCCGCCGCATCGCGAAGTCGACCATCTCCTCCACGGCCTTCGCGTCGAAGACGATCCGGTGCTCGCCCTCCATGTCCAGCACGAAGCCGTAGCCGGTCGGCAGCAGGTCCAGCACCTCGGCACCGGTGATCACGAAGTACTTGGACTCCTTGCCCGCGTACCGCCGCAGCTCCTTGAGCGTGGTGAACATCGGGATCACCGGCTGCTGGGTGTTGTGCAGGGCGAGGAAGCCGGGGTTGTCACCGCGCGGGCAGTAGACCTTCGAGGTCGCGAAGATCTGCTGGAAGTCCTCGGCGGTCATCTGCCCGGTGGTGAAGGCGCGCACCGCGTCCGCGAGCGACGGCGGGGACGGCTCGGGGTACAGCGGCGCCTGCTGCCCGTACCCGCCGTTCATCGGCTGCTGCGGAGGGGCGTACTGCTGCTGCTGAGAACCCGCGGTCTGGTCGTAGCCGTACATGGCGGCAAGCCTACTGAGTCACAGATGGCCCGCCCGGGGTTGCTTCTTATTACCGACGGGTAGCATCATCGTAGCTACTAGCTGGTACGTGAAACTGCGCGAGGAGTCAGTGCCTCGCCGATCTCTCTACGGAGCCGTCGCCATGGGGCACTACAAGTCGAATCTCCGGGACATCGAGTTCAACCTCTTCGAGGTGCTCGGCCGCGACAAGCTGTACGGCACCGGCCCGTTCGCGGAGATGGACGTCGACACCGCCAAGAGCATCCTGGAGGAGCTGACCCGGCTCTCGGAGAACGAGCTGGCGGAGTCCTTCGCCGACGCCGACCGCAACCCGCCCGTCTTCGACCCGGAGACGAACACCGCCCCGGTCCCGGAGTCCTTCAAGAAGAGCTACCGGGCCTTCATGGAGTCCGAGTACTGGCGGCTCGGCCTGCCCGAGGAGATCGGCGGCACCACCGCGCCGCGCTCCCTGATCTGGGCCTACGCGGAGCTGATCCTCGGCGCCAACCCGGCCGTGTGGATGTACTCCTCCGGCCCCGCCTTCGCGGGCATCCTCTTCGACGAGGGCAACGAGGTCCAGAAGAACATCGCGAAGATCGCCGTCGAGCGGCAGTGGGGCTCGACGATGGTGCTCACCGAGCCCGACGCCGGCTCCGACGTGGGCGCCGGCCGCACCAAGGCCGTGCAGCAGGAGGACGGCTCCTGGCACATCGAGGGCGTGAAGCGCTTCATCACCTCCGGTGAGCACGACATGTCGGAGAACATCCTCCACTACGTGCTCGCCCGCCCCGAGGGCGCCGGCCCCGGCACCAAGGGCCTGTCCCTCTTCCTCGTCCCGAAGTACCTCTTCGACTTCGAGACCGGCGAGCTGGGCGAGCGCAACGGCGTCTACGCCACCAACGTCGAGCACAAGATGGGTCTGAAGGTCTCCAACACCTGCGAGATGACCTTCGGCGACCGGCACCCCGCCAAGGGCTGGCTGATCGGCGACAAGCACGACGGCATCCGCCAGATGTTCCGCATCATCGAGTTCGCCCGCATGATGGTCGGCACGAAGGCGATCTCCACGCTGTCGACGGGCTACCTCAACGCGCTGGAGTACGCCAAGGAGCGCGTCCAGGGCCCGGACCTGGCCAACTTCATGGACAAGACCGCGCCCAAGGTCACCATCACCCACCACCCCGACGTGCGCCGCTCGCTGCTGACGCAGAAGGCGTACGCGGAGGGCATGCGCGCCCTGGTGATGTACACCGCCTCCGTCCAGGACGCCATCCAGGTCAAGGAGGCGAACGGCGAGGACGCCTCCGCCGAGCACGCCCTGAACGACCTGCTCCTGCCGATCGTCAAGGGCTACGGCTCCGAGAAGGCCTACGAGCAGCTCGCCCAGTCGCTCCAGACCTTCGGCGGCTCCGGCTTCCTCCAGGAGTACCCGGTCGAGCAGTACATCCGCGACTCCAAGATCGACACCCTCTACGAGGGCACCACCGCCATCCAGGGCCAGGACTACTTCTTCCGGAAGATCGTCCGCAACCAGGGCGCCGCGCTGAACTCGCTCGCCGAGGACATCAAGAAGTTCCTGGCACTCGGCACCGGCGGCGAGGAGCTGGCCGGCGCCCGCGAGCAGCTCGCCAAGGCCGCCGTCGAGCTGGAGGCCATCGTCGGCCTGATGCTGACCGACCTCGCGGCCACCGAGCAGGACGTCAAGAACATCTACAAGGTCGGTCTCAACACGACCCGCCTGCTGATGGCCTCCGGTGACGTGATCGTCGGCTACCTGCTGCTCAAGGGCGCCGCGATCGCCGCCGAGAAGCTGCCGACGGCGTCCGCCAAGGACAAGGCGTTCTACACCGGCAAGATCGCCGCGGCGAAGTTCTTCGCCCAGACCGTGCTGCCGGGCGTCACCTGCGCCCGCAAGGTCGCCGAGGGCGTCGACCTGGACGTCATGGAGCTGGACGAGGCCGCGTTCTAGTCCTCTCCCGCCGCTGTACGAGGGTCCGTTCCCGTCCTGCCGGGAACGGGCCCTCGCCCGTCGTTAAGGTGAACACCATGAGCGCACCCTCCCGTCCGTCGTCACCCGCCACCGCCCCTCCAGGGAGCGCTTCGCGCGCGCCTCAGGTCTTCCACCGCCCCCACACCGACGACCTCATGGCCTTCCTGGCGGCGAGCCCGACGCCGTACCACGCCGTGGCCAACGCCGCCGAACGGCTGGAGAAGGCCGGCTTCCGGCAGGTCGCGGAGACGGACGCCTGGGACGGGACCAGCGGCGGGAAGTACGTGCTGCGCGGCGGTGCGATCGTGGCCTGGTACGTCCCCGAGGGCGCGGACCCCCACACCCCCTTCCGGATCGTCGGCGCCCACACCGACTCCCCCGGCCTGCGCGTCAAGCCGCTGCCCGACAGCGGGGCGCACGGCTGGCGCCAGGTCGCCGTGGAGATCTACGGCGGCCCGCTGATGAACTCCTGGCTCGACCGGGACCTGGGCCTGGCCGGCCGCCTCACCCTGCGCGACGGCTCGACGCGCCTGGTCGACGTCGACCGCCCGCTGCTGCGCGTCCCGCAGCTCGCCATCCACCTGGACCGCTCGGTCTCCACCGAGGGCCTCAAGCTGGACAAGCAGCGCCACCTCCAGCCGGTGTGGGGCCTGGGCGACGACGTCCGCGACGGCGACCTCGTCGCCTTCCTGGAGGAGACGGCCGGCATCCCCGCCGGCGAGGTCACCGGCTGGGACCTGATGACGTACCCCGTGGAGGCCCCCGCCTACCTGGGCCGCGACCGGGAGCTGGTGGCGGGCCCGCGCATGGACAACCTGCTGTCCGTGCACGCCGGCACCGCCGCCCTGGCCGCCGTCGCCACCTCGGGCGACGCCCTGCCGTACATCCCCGTGCTGGCCGCCTTCGACCACGAGGAGAACGGCTCGCAGTCGGACACCGGCGCCGACGGCCCGCTCCTCGGCACCGTCCTGGAGCGCTCGGTGTTCGCGCGCGGCGGCTCGTACGAGGACCGGGCGCGCGCCTTCGCGGGCACCGTCTGCCTCTCCTCCGACACCGGCCACGCCGTGCACCCCAACTACGCGGAGCGGCACGACCCGACGCACCACCCGCGCGTCAACGGCGGGCCGATCCTGAAGGTCAACGTCAACAACCGCTACGCGACCGACGGTTCGGGCCGCGCGGTGTTCGTCGCCGCCTGCGAGAAGGCGAACGTCCCCTTCCAGTCGTTCGTCTCCCACAACTCCATGCCGTGCGGCACGACGATCGGCCCCATCACCGCCGCCCGGCACGGCATCCGCACCGTCGACATCGGCGTGGCCATCCTGTCGATGCACAGCGCCCGCGAACTGTGCGGCGCCGACGACCCGTACCTGCTGGCGAACGCGCTGGTGGCGTTCCTGGAGGGCTAGCCACCGAGGCGTCAACCCCGGGCCCGCGCATGGGCGTTGGACCCGGGGGTACCCGCACGGAACCGGATCGACCGGAAAGCCCGGACCGACCGGACCGACAGGGAGGCGACACTCATGGGCCTCGGCGGGTGCATCATCCTCATCGCCGCGGGAGCCATCCTCACGTTCGCGACCGACTGGGACATGCGGGGCGTCAACCTCGATGTGGTGGGCGTCATCCTCATGATCGTCGGCCTGATCGGCGTCTCGACGTTCAGCAGCATCGCCCGGCGCCGGCGCGTGGTGGTCCCGCCCACCACGCCGGTCGTCGACGAGCAGGCGGCCCCGCACCACCACCACCGCGGCGACGGCCGCTACAGCGACGGGTACGGCGTCTGACGCGACGCTTCGGGCCACGCGCCGGATCGCTTGGGACCCGGAGGATGCTGAGAATCGGATAGTTTCAATGGCCGATATTGAACGAACAGAATGTTCGATTAGCGTCACTTCATTCGAATATCACATTCGAACTTCGAGTTCCTGACGCAAGGGGCACTCTACTGAGTAGATAACTCAGTAGAGTGCCACGTTATGGACTTCACCGTTATCGCGCACGCCGTCGAGGTGGACCATGGCGTCAAGCGCGTTTCCATGCGCTTCATCAAGAAGTACGCGGCGCCGGAGCGCCAGCGTCTGAGCGCCGAGCTGTGTCACGAGATCTCCCGGGAGTTGGAGAAACTCGGACTCATCACCCTGCCCAGACGGCTGCCGACATCGGAGAACGAGTACGTCTTCGTCCTCTCCAAGGACGGCCCCTTGGGGCAGGCGGTGGCGCTCGCATCGAAGCTGGCGGCGCTCGATCAGTACGGGGAGAACCGGATGCCCTGGCTTTTCGACAACCATCCAGGGATCAAAGAAAGGCTTCTTTCTTGATTCTCATATTTTTGAAGATGCACTCAGTCTTTCGCAGTACTTAAACGATCAGATGTGCGCACTTCTGGCCCAGAGCAGCTGACGGCACGGGTCGGTGGGGGCGAGTCGGTACAGTCCTGACTGCGCGAAGCGAGGCGCCTGCAACGCGCAAGCACCGCCGTTGCAGCGGATGCTCCAACACTTCTCCTGTCGTGCCACGGAGTCGCCATGCACGCTTTCGCTGATCAGCCCGCCCTCCCCGCCGCCGGCGGCGGGGATGACCACCGCTCCGAGATATTTGCTCCAGCCAAGAGCTCTCCTCTGTACGTCTACGCCTGCGTCCTCTCGGGAGGCCGCGATATGTCTGTGGCCGGATGGTTGCGTGTCGACTGGGATGCCTTGGAGTCGAAAGAGGCTGCTGCGGCTTGGTCCGGGTTCCGGGAGGAGCTCCACGGCGACCCCCTGCTGAACATCCGGCGCGGCGACATCCTTCGCGCCCGTAAACTCGCGGCCGGTCAGGGCAGACCGCGCATCCCCTCGACCGGCCGCGGCCCCAGCAAGGCCGAACGGTGGGAATACCGCAAGGTCCTCAAGCGCGGGCTGGCCACGATCGCGTCGCTGCCCGGTACGACCGTCGGCACCGCTCGATCCGGGACCGCCAACGTCCCGGCGACGGCCGAAGCGGTCCTCGGACGCCTCGCAGCGCGGCACACAGCGCACGGCACGGCCGCGCTGGCGGTCATCCGCACGAACACGGCCGCGCCCTCGTGGTACGACCTCACGCCCGTTCCGGCCGCTGCGGCACCGCCGCGCCCCGCCCAGGCCCCGTCCCATGTCCAGGCTGGGGTGGAAGAGCTGCTGGAGGCGGCGGAGTTCGTCGCGTACTGCGCCTACCAGCACCTTGCCCACCGGCCCAACCGGCGCTTCCTGTGGGAGTGGTACCCCGAACTGCTGCCCGAAGCCGAAGGCCCCCTGGTCCTCTGACCACACGCCGCACCGGCCCTCGGCGGGGCCGGTGCGGCACACCGTTCACCTCTCGCGCACCTTCCTCTCTCCCGCATCTCCGCCCCGCCTTCCCTGTCCTCTCCCTCACTCCCCTTCCCAGCCTCTCCGCCTCCACGAGGACTTCAGTCATGCCTCTTCCCGCCTCCCGCTCCTTCTCGGTGCAGTACGGCTCCGAATCCGTACTCGTGTCGAATGTCGACCCCGAACTGCCGTCCCCGCCTACGGAAGCGGACCTCGCCAAGGTGGTGGAAGCCGGCCGGGACAACCCGGTCGTCCTCCTGCCGGAGGCTGCCCTGCAAGCGATCGCCCGCGCCACCACCAGCCCCGAGGCGGTGGCCGTACAACTGCGGCCCACGGCGGCCGAGCCGACCGGGCTGCTCATGGTGGAGAACGTCGACGGCGCCACCCTGCGCTCGGCCGTCACCCGCGTCTTCCTGAGCGAACTGCTGCCCGGCATCCAGCCCCGTACCGGCATGGAGGTCATGGAGGTCCCCGACCCTCAGGTCCAAGGCGTCACGGACGCCGACCGTCCCTGCGCCAGCATCCGGTACCGGTACCGGGACCCCACTCACCTACAGGACCACGTGTGGCAGACCCTGCACGCCACGCTCTCGCTCAACAGCTACGGGCCCTCCGTCCTCGCCCGCAAGGTCACCCGGAACCTGATCACCCACCCGGTCGAGATCACCTTCGAGGACGGCACCGAGTCCTTCCACGCCTTGGTCGTGCGAGACGGCATCACCCGGCTCGCCAGCGCCTGGGAGGTCCAGACGGGCCCCGGCGCGGAGCCGGCGGACGTCGCCACGCTGGCCGTGAACGCCTTCTTCGGCAAGACCATCGCTGCTCCCGGGCCAGCCAGCGAGACCTTGGAGCGACGGCTGGCCGCACGGCGGGAGAAATGGCGCCGGACGCTCAGGGAGGAGTTCGCCCGGGAGATCGCCGAGCCGGAACCCGGGCTGCGCGCCGCCCAAATCGCACAGACCTACGTCGTCCCCGCCCAGGTCGCCGTGGGCGTCGAAGGGCACCCGGGCCATCTCCTCGCCGCCGAGGACGTCTTCGACGACGCGATCCGGTCCGTGCTGGCATCGGTGCACGTGGAGTTCAAGCAGTGGGACACGGCCGCGCAGAACGTCGAGGTTGCCACCCGTGCCCTGAAACGGGTGATCCAGCTCGGCGACTCCCTCGTGCCGAAGGACGACCTCCAGACGATCTACGGGCTGGCCGTCGGCCGTATCCAGCCAGAGGACCTGCCGCAGCACTTCGACGGTGATCCCTCCCCACCGGGCACGGCCCTGTGGCGGGCCGTCTACCTGGTGCACGCCCTGACCCGGCCGGAGTTGCTGGAGCCGCTCAAGGACCAGGCCAAGGCCATCAAGGGCGGCAGGCGGATGGGGCTGAAGGGCTTCGCGGAACTCCTCGGCCCACTGATCGACCTGCCCTGGCGGGCGCACAAGAAGCACGTCACCAAGCAGGCGCGCAACGCCTGGAACAACGGCGGCGTCCTGACCTCCGACGTGATCCAGGAGTGGGAGCCCCGTCCCACGGACGACTTCACCACTCTCGTGGGGCCCGCGATGGCCGGGGATATCGACGCGCGCTGCACCCTCGCCGTGGCCGGCGGGGTGGCGCTGATCGCCGACAAGCTGCTGACCCGCAACGTCGGCTCCGCCCTGATGGCCGCCAAGGAGAAGGGGGGCGTCCCGTTCCGTGCCGACGTCAACCAGGTGATCGAGGATCTGTCCCAGAAACACAACGAGACGGGGCTGTGGACGCTGGCCTTGGCTGCCGAACGGTTCCGCGACGACGCGCTGCCGGAGAACGCGGTGACCATGCGCCAACTGGTCCGGCAGAAAACCGGCGGGACCGGCGGGACCGGCGCGCACTACGCCCACTACAAGGTGGACCTCTCCCGTGATGACAAGATCGAGCGCGACGACGACGAGGCGCCGGTGCTACTGCACCAGTGGGACATCGTCTGGGCCTCGAACCCCGACCGCGCCCGCAAGGCCCACTCTGCCAGGCCCCCGGCCCTTCTCCTGCCCCGCCCGGCCTCCGGCACCGCGGCACGGAGCACGGGAACGGAAACAGACGCGGAGGACGCGGCGGGTGAGCCGTCCGGCGCGCAGGCGGGCGGCTCGTCCGGCACCCCAGCCCCCGGTAACCGGCCCGCCAGCCAGCGCGCCGCCGACCACCGGAACACCCTGCGGGCGAGCGTGACGGCGGCCAGGGACGCCATGGACCAGCTCCTGCTGCTGGAACCTGTGGTCGGCAGCCACACGCCCGTCGTCCCGCCGGATACGCTCGACGCCCTCCTCGACCAGATCGTCAGCCTCCAGGCGGACGTCGAGAACCTGCGCCGGAAGACGGCGCGGGACGACAGCCCCACCGCCACCGCGGAACAGGACCCGGACGAGGAAGCGGCGGAGGCGGACCTCTAGATCACCCGGGACGCCGCCACGGACGCGGGTTCTAGCCCTCGTCCATCCCCGCCAGCACCAGCGGCAGCCGGTCCGCGCCGCCCTCGGTGAGGCGGACCGGGACACCCCAGTCCTGCTGGTGGACGTGGCAGGCCGGGTACTCGTTGGCCGGATCGTCGTCGCAGGACGCCGCCATCGCCGAGACGTGCAGGACACCCTCCGGCACGGCGGGGTCGAGCTCCAGGGCGCGGGAGAGATCGGTCCCCGCGCCCTCGCCGGCCAGCAGCAGCTCGGGCGGGGTGGCCGACACCAGCAGACGGGTCGACGGACCGTAGCGCGTGTCGAGCTTCTGCCCCGCCGGCGCCTGGAAGATCACGTCCAGCCGGAGCCGGCCGGGCGCCACCTCGGTCGCCGCGCGCCGGGTGCGGTGGGCGACGGCCTCGACGCGGACCGCCTCCTCCGGCAGCCGCAGCCGGGTCAGCCGGTGCCGGGCCGACTCCACCACCACGATGTCGTCGCCGACGAGGACGGCGTCGCTGGGCTCGCGCAGGTCCGTGGCCAGGGTGGTGACCTCGCCGGTGGCCGGGTCGTAGCGGCGCAGGGCGTGGTTGTAGGTGTCGCTGACGGCGACCGAGCCGTCGGGCAGCGCCGTGACGCCCAGCGGGTGCTGGAGCAGCGCCTGCCCGGCGTCCCCGTCCCGGTGCCCGAAGTCGAACAGCCCGGTGCCGACGGCCGTGTGCACGGCGCCGTCGGGGTCCACCCAGCGCAGCGCGGACGTCTCGGAGTCGGCGAGCCACAGCCGCTCGGGCGTGGCCGCCAGCCCCGACGGCTGCGCGAACCATGCCTCCTCGCCCGGCCCGTCGACGAGCCCCTCGTTGGTCGTCCCGGCCGTGACGGCCACGGTCCCGTCGGCCGGGTCGTACGCCCACAGCTGGTGCACCCCGGCCATGGCGATCCACACCCGGCCGTTCCACCAGGCGACGTCCCAGGGGGAGGAGAGGCTGACCTCGCGGCCGGGGCCCGCCGTGGCATCGCCCTGCATCCACTGGCGGCCGGTGCCGGCCAGGGTCGTGACCTCGCCCGAGGCCACGTCCAGGCGGCGCAGGGCGTGGTTGACGGTGTCGGCGACGACCACGGACCCGTCCTCCAGCAGCGCCAGCCCCTGCGGCTCGTTGAAGGACGCCGTGGCGAGGTCGCCGTCCGCGAACCCGCGCGTCCCGGCGCCGATCCGCCGCACCTCGCTCTCCCCGTCCGCCGCCAGCTCCACCAGCTGGTGCCGGGTGGTGTCGCTGACGAGGAAGTTCCCGGACGGCAGCAGCAGCGCCTTGCCCGGGAAGCGCAGCGTCGTCGGCTCCGGCTCCGGCGGCACGTACGGCCCGTCGCCACGCCGCAGCGTCCCCTTCGCCGCGTGCTCGGCCTCCAGTTCCTCCACCAGCCGCTCGATGGCGTGCGCGTGCCCCTCACCGGCGTGCTGGGCGACGACGTACCCCTCCGGGTCGATCACGACGAGCGTCGGCCAGGCCCGCACCGCGTACTGCTTCCAGGTGGCCAGCTCCGGGTCGTCCAGGACGGGGTGCTCGACGCCGTACCGCTCCACGGCGTCGGCCACCGCGCGGTGCTCGGCCTCGTGGACGAACTTCGGCGAGTGCACCCCGATGACCACGACCGTGTCCCGGTGCTTCTCCTCCAGCTCGCGCAGCTCGTCCAGGACGTGCAGGCAGTTGATGCAGCAGAAGGTCCAGAAGTCCAGGATGACGATGCGTCCGCGCAGGTCGGACAGGGCGTACTGCTTCCCGCCCGTGTTCAGCCAGCCGCCCTTGCCGATCAGCTCGGGGGCACGGACACGGGCACGGCGGGGAACCGGGACGGGGGATGAATCGGCCATGGATCAAGGGTGCCACTCGCCACGGACATCCGTGCCGGCGCCCGGCCCGTCCGTGCGCCGCGTCACCTCAGCGCGTGTCCCGTCGTCGCGTCCACGTGGTCCGGCACCTCGTCGTGCCGGTCGCCGACGGTGAGGGTGCCGGTCGGTTCGAACATCAGGATCGCCGTGGGGACGGGGGCGTACGGCTTGTGTTCCGTGCCGCGCGGGACCGTGAAGACCGCGCCCTGGGGCAGGACGACCGTGCGCTCGCCGGCCGCCTCGCGCAGGCCGATGTGCAGCTCGCCGTCGAGGACGAGGAAGAACTCGTCGGTGTGGTCGTGCGCGTGCCAGACGTGCTCGCCCTCGACCTTGGCGACGCGGACGTCGTAGTCGTTGACGGCGGTGACGATGCGGGGACTCCACTGCTCGCTGAACGAGGCGAGGGCGGAGGCGAGGGAGATCGGTTCCTGGGTCATGCGGTCATCCTCGGGCTGTCGCGGGCGGCGCACGAGTGCTAGGAATCGCAGATGCCGCAAGGATCCTCTCAGCCCGCCCCGGCCGTGCGCCCGCACCGCGTCGCCGTGATCGTCGACGAGGGCACCAACCCCTTCGAGGTCGGCGTCGCCACCGAGCTGTTCGGGCTGCCCCGGCCCGAGCTGGGGCCCGGCGGGCCGCTCTACGAGGTGACGCTGTGCACGCCGACGCCCGGGGTGCGGATGAACCACGGCTTCTTCACGCTGACCGGCGTGCCCGGCCTGGAGGCGGCGGACGACGCGGACACCCTCGTCGTACCGGGCCGTCCGGACAACGTCGTCCCGCGCGGGGAGGCCGTCCTGGACGCGATCCGCCGCACGCACGCGCGGGGCGCGCGCGTGGTGAGCTTCTGCACCGGCACCTTCGCGCTCGCCGAGGCCGGGCTGCTGGACGGGCGGCGGGCGACGACCCACTGGATGTGGGCGGACTCCTTCCGCGCGCTGCACCCGGGGGTCGTCCTGGAACCGGACGTGCTCTTCGTGGACGAGGGCGGTGTCCTCACCGCCGCGGGCAGCGCTGCCGCGCTGGACCTCGGGCTGCACCTGTGGCGGCAGGACCACGGCGCCGAGATCGCCAACGCCGTCTCGCGGCGGCTGGTGTTCGCCGCGCACCGGGACGGCGGGCAGCGGCAGTTCGTGGAGCGGCCGGTGCCGGACGTGCCCGGCGCCTCGCTCGCGCCGGTGCTGGCGTGGGCGCAGGAGCGGCTGGACCGGCCGCTGACGGTCGCGGACCTGGCGGCCCGCGCGGCGGTCTCCCCGGCCACCCTGCACCGGCGCTTCCACGCACAGCTCGGCACGACGCCGCTCGCCTGGCTGACCGCCGAGCGCGTGACCCTCGCGCGGCGGCTGATCGAGCGCGGGGAGGAGCGGCTGGACGTGGTGGCGGCCCGGTGCGGGCTGGGTACGGCGGCGAACCTGCGGGCGCGGCTGCGGCGCGAGACGGGGCTCAGCCCGTCGGCCTACCGGCGGCGTTTCGGACCGGGCGGCGGGGAACCGCTCCGTGCATGAGATTCCTCGTGTACGACCGGCTCCTCGGCTTCGGTGACGACTACTGGATCGAGGACGACCGCGGCAACAGGGCCTTCCTCGTCGACGGCAAGGCGATGCGCCTGCGGGACAGGTGGGAGCTGAAGGACCCCCAGGGCCGGGTCCTGATCGACATCCGGCAGAAGATGCTCGCCCTGCGGGACACCCTGGTGATCGAGCGGAACGGCGAGCCGCTGGCGACGATCCGGCGCAAGCGGCTGTCGCTGCTGCGCAACCACTACCGGGTCGCCCTGGCCGACGGCAACGAGCTGGACGTCAGCGGCAAGATCCTCGACCGGGAGTTCGCCATCGAGTACGACGGTGAGCTCCTGGCCGTCGTCTCGCGGCGCCTGCTGACCGTGCGGGACACCTACGGCGTGGACATCGTCCGGGACGACGCCGACCCGGCGCTGCTCATCGCGGTGACGGTGTGCGTGATCCACCTGTCCGAGAAGGAGCGGGAAGACGGCTGACCCCGGCTGGGGGCGTACCGCCGGCGCGGCGGCCATCAGCGCGCCCGCCCCGCCCGCGCGCCCGCGCACCCGGCGGGGCACACCCAGCGAGGCACACCCAGCGGGGCACACCCAGCGAGGCGCACCCAGCGGGGCACACCCAGCGAGGCGCACCCAGCGGGGGTGGGGTCACCGGTGCGGCGATGCGGCGATGCGGCGATGCGGCGATGCGGCAGCATGGCGGCGCGGCCGTCACCAGTGCGGCGATGCGGCGGCGCGGCCGTCACCAGTGCGGCGATGCGGCGGCGCAACCGTCACCGGCGCGGTGGTCACCGGCGCGGTGGCGTCTCCAGCCCCAGCACACGGTCCTTCAGCGCCGGGAAGCGCTCCCGCGTGGCCGCCACCGACGCGGGGTCGAACTCCACGGTGAGGACCTCCTCGTCCGGGCCCGCCTGGGCCAGCACCTCGCCCCACGGATCGACCACGATCGAGTGACCGGCCTGCGGAACTCCCGCGTGTGTCCCGGCCGTTCCACACGCGAGGACGAACGCCTGGTTCTCCACCGCCCGCGCCTGAGCCAGCAGCGTCCAATGGGAGCGGCGGCGCTCGGGCCAGCCCGCCGGGACGACGAGGGTCTCGGCGCCGGCGGTGACCAGCCCGCGGAAGAGTTCGGGGAAACGGAGGTCGTAGCAGGTCGCCACGCCGAGGGTCGTCCCGGGCAGACGGACCGTCACCAGCTCGCGCCCCGCGCCCATCAGCACGGCCTCGCCCTTGTCGAAGCCGAAGCGATGGATCTTGCGGTAGGCGGCGGCCAGGTCGCCGGAGGGGGAGAAGACGAGGGAGGTGTTGTAGAGGGTCCCGTCGGGGTCGCGTTCCGGGATCGAGCCCGCGTGCAGCCACACGCCCGCGTCGCTCGCGGCCTTGGCCATCACCTCGTACGTCGGTCCCCGGAGCGGCTCGGCCCCGGCGCCGAAGTCCTCGAAGGCGAACGCGCCGGTGGTCCACAGCTCGGGCAGGACGACCAGGTCGGCGCCCTCCTGCTCCCGTACGAGGGCGGCCACGCGCCGGCGGCGCGACGCGACCGGTTCCCCCTCGTCCACGGCGATCTGGATCAGAGAAGCGCGCACACTACCACCGTCCTGGCCATCGGAGCCGTCCACACGGGCCTCCCCACGGCCTACGATCGTCACACGAAAGCACTGCCGGGGTACCGCACAGCAGCGTAACTTGGGGGTCCCCCCTGCTCGAAGCCTGCGCGCAGCGGAGGCGAGGGCTCGGGGGAGTCCGAAGACGCCCGCCGAGTGCAGCCACCTCCCACTGGCACCGCCGCCACCTGCCCGTGTACCGACCGCCGAGGGGTCCCGTTCCGTGAGTCTGCATCCCACCCTCCAGCCCTACGCCGATGCCTGGACCCACTCCATCGAGGCGATATCCGAGCTGGTCCAGCCCCTCGTGGAGGGCGAGTGGAACCGGCGCACACCGTGCCCGGGGTGGTCGGTCCGCGACGTGGTCTCCCACGTCATCGGGCTGGACTCCGAGATGCTCGGCGACCCGCGCCCCATCCACACGCTGCCGCGCGACCTGTTCCACGTCACCACCGACCACCAGCGCTACATGGAGCTGCAGGTCGACGTCCGCCGCCACCACACGGCGCCGGAGATGACCGCCGAGCTGGAGTACATGATCATCCGCCGCAACCGCCAGCTGCGGAACGAGAACCGCGACCCCGGCGCCAAGGTCCGCGGCCCGTACGGCGCCGACCTCACCCTGGAGGAGTCGATGCGCCGGCACGCCTTCGACGTGTGGGCGCACGAGCAGGACCTGCGCACCGCCCTCGGCCGCCCGGGCAACCTCGACTCCCCCGGCGCGTACGTCGCGCGGGACGTGCTGCTCGACGAGCTGCCGCGGGTCGTCGCCGAGGACGCGCACGCGCCGCGCAGCTCGGCCGTCGTGGTGGACGTCCACGGCCCGGTGGAGTTCCTGCGCACGGTGCGCGTGGACATCCAGGGCCGCGGCACCCTGGAGACGGTTCCCGCGCTCGGGCCGGCCGCCTCCCTCTCCCTCGACTGGGAGACCTACGTCCGCCTGGCCTGCGGGCGGGTGACGCCGGAGGCGGTGGCGGACCGCGTCAAGACGGAGGGCGACCAGGAGCTGGCGGCGGCCATCCTGCGGAACTTCACGGTCACCAAGTAGTTCCCGGTCACCGAGTAGTTCCCGGTCACCAAGTAGTTCCCGGTCACCGAGCAAGCGGGGCGCCATGCCCTCGCACGCGACGGATCACGCGGGGACGTGCACCGTCTCCACCCGGCTGGCGACCAGCCGCTCCCGCTCCCGCCGGGCCGCGCGCCTGCGCAGCCGCAGGATCTGGGAGACGCCGAGCGCCTGGAGCACGAACACGGAGGAGAAGGCGACGGTGTAGTCGTCCCCGGTGGCGTCCAGCAGCACGCCGATCGCGAACAGCGTGGTCATCGAGGCGATGAAGCCGCCCATGTTGGTGATCCCGGACGCCGTTCCCTGCCGCTCCGGCGGGTTGGCGGGCCGCGCGAAGTCGAACCCGATCATCGACGCCGGGCCGCACGCCCCCAGCACCACGCACAACACGATCAGCAGCCCCATCGGAGCGTGCGCACCGGGCCAGGCGAGCGTCGCGGCCCACAGAAGGGCCGTCGCGGCCACCGTGCCCAGCGCCAGCGGCAGCCGCGCCCCGTGGTGCCGGGCGACGATCTGGCCGTAGACCAGGCCGACCGCCATGTTCGACAGCACGACGAGCGTGAGCAGTTCGCCCGCGGTCGCCCGGGTCAGGCCCTGCGCCTCGACCAGGAAGGGCAGGCCCCACAGCAGCAGGAACACCATCGCCGGGAACTGGGTGGTGAAGTGCACCCACAGGCCGAGCCGCGTCCCCGGCTCCCGCCACGACCGCGCGATCTGCCGCCGTACGTACGCGGCTCCCTGGTGCCCGGCCGGCTCCGGCTCGTGCCCCTCGGGGTGGTCCTTCAGGAAGAGCAGCAGCAGGACGAGCACGACGACGCCCGCCAGCGCGCTGCCCGCGAACGCCGCCTCCCACCCGATGCCGTGCAGCAGCCGCGCCACGACGAGGGTGGAGACGAGGTTGCCCGCCATGCCGGCCAGACCGGCGAGCTGGCCGACCAGCGGCCCGCGCCGGGCCGGGAACCAGCGGGTGCCCAGCCGCAGCACGCTGATGAACGTCATCGCGTCGCCACAGCCGAGCAGCGCCCGCGAGGCGAGCGCCATGCCGTACGACGGGGAGAACGCGAAGCCCAGCTGCCCCGCCGTGAACAGCACCGCGCCCAGGCCCAGCACCTTCTTGGTGCCGAGCCGGTCGACGAGCAGGCCGACGGGTATCTGCATGCCCGCGTAGACCAGGAGCTGGAGGATGGAGAAGGTGGACAGGGCCGAGGCGCCCACGTGGAAGCGGTCGGCGGCGTCGAGGCCGGCCACCCCCAGCGAGGTGCGGAAGGTGACGGCGACGAAGTAGACGGCGACGCCGACGCTCCAGACGCCGATCGCGCGCCGGCCGCCCGGCGGATCGCCGGGCAGGGTGGTGGAACCGTTCAGGGAGCTCGTCGAACTCATCGGACCTCCCCCCGGGCCAGGTTCGAGAACCAGCTCACGTGCCGGCGGACGACGGCGACGGCCGCCTCCGCGTCCCCGGCGCGCAGCGCGTCGAGGATCTCCCCGTGCTCGGCGAGGGTCTTGGCGATCCGGTCCGGGTGGGAGTGCATGACGGCGACGCCCATGCGCAACTGCCGGTCGCGGAGCTGGTCGTAGAGCCGGGAGAGGATCTCGTTGCCGCCGCTGCGGACGATCTCGGCGTGGAAGCAGCGGTCGGTGACGGCCGCGGCGGCGAAGTCGCCGGCGGCGGCCTGCTCCCGCTGCCGGACGAGCAGCCGCTCCAGCCGCTCGACCAGCCCGGGCAACGCGGGTACGGCCTTGCGTGCCGCGTGCTCCTCGACCAGCAGCCGGGTCTCCACGACGTCGGCGATCTCCTGTGCGGAGACGGGCAGTACCAGGGCGCCCTTCTTCGGGTAGAGCCGGATCAGCCCCTCGACCTCCAGCCGCAGCAGCGCCTCGCGCACCGGGGTGCGCGAGACCCCGACGGCCTCGGCGAGCTCGCCCTCGGTGAGGAGGGTCCCTCCCTCGTAACGGCGGTCGAGGACGCCCTGCTTGACGTGTGTGTAGACGCGGTCGGCGGCGGGGGGTTGCTTCACGGCCATGGTCATGCCCACAGGATAGATACAACAGGTACGCATCACGGCACCCATCCACCATGCGGACACCGGAGCGGGTCCGGGGCGAGTCCGGGCGGGTCCGGGGGAGTCCGGGGCGGGTCCGAAACGCGGGGAGTCCCACACCGATTCCCGCACAACCATCCGCGCCCGCCATGCGTCACACAGACGCGGCCCCGTGCTGCCCGCACCTCAACCTCGGCCGCGCCCACGGGCATTCAACGTAATCGGGGTAACTCACTTGAAGAACGGCATTCAGGGCATCCGTCTGGGCAGAGCCGTCGGCGCCACCGTGGCCGCCGGCGCCATGCTCGCCACCGGCCTCCTCTCCGCGGCACCCGCGCAGGCCGCCACCGCTCCCACGATCGCCGCCAAGGGCGGCTACGTGATGAACAACGCCACCGGCACGTCGCTGTACACCAAGGCCGCGGACACCAGGCGCTCCACCGGCTCGACGACGAAGATCATGACCGCCAAGGTCGTGCTCGCGCAGCCGAACCTCAACCTCGACGCCAAGGTCACGATCCAGAAGGCGTACAGCGACTACATCGTGTCGAAGAACGCCTCCTCGGCACGGCTGATCGTCGGCGACAAGGTCACCGTCCGCCAGCTGCTGTACGGGCTGATGCTGCCGTCCGGCTGCGACGCCGCCTACGCGCTCGCCGACAAGTTCGGCACGGGCTCGACGCGAGCCGCGCGCGTGAAGTCGTTCATCGGCAAGATGAACACCGCCGCCAAGAACCTCGGCCTGAAGAACACACACTTCGACTCCTTCGACGGCATCGGCAACGGCTCGAACTACTCCACGCCGCGCGACCTGACGAAGATCGCCAGCAGCGCGATGAAGAGCTCCACGTTCCGCACGATCGTCAAGACGAAGAAGTACACGGCCAAGACGATCACCAAGACCGGCAGCACCCGCACGATGGCGCCGTGGGTCAACACCAACACGCTGCTCAACAACTACAGCGGCACCATCGGCGTGAAGACCGGTTCCGGCCCCGAGGCCAAGTACTGCCTGGTCTTCGCCGCCACCCGCAACGGCAAGACCGTCATCGGCACGGTCCTGGCGTCGACGTCCGCGGCCCAGCGCGAGACGGACGCGAAGAAGCTGCTGAACTACGGCTTCAGCAGGGCCTGACGGCTCACGGCTGACAGCCGGCACCAGGCGCCCGGCGCCCGGTACGGACGACGAGGGGCCCGCCGCTTCGGCGGGCCCCTCATGCCGTTCCGTCCCGGGGCTTCACGCCCAGGTGATCAGCCGTTTCGGCTGTTCCAGGATCGCCGCCACGTCGGCCAGCACCTTCGAGCCCAGCTCGCCGTCGACCAGGCGGTGGTCGAAGGAGAGGGCCAGCGTGGTGACCTGTCGGGGCTTCACCTTGCCCTTGTGGACCCACGGCTGGGGCTTGATCGCGCCGACCGCGAGGATCGCGGACTCGCCGGGGTTGAGGATCGGCGTGCCGGTGTCGACGCCGAAGACGCCGACGTTGGTGATCGTCACCGTCCCGCCCTGCATCGCCGCCGGGGAGGTCCTGCCCTCGCGGGCCGTCGTCACCAGCTCGCCCAGCGCCTGCGCCAGCTGCGGGAGCGTCTTGGCGTGGGCGTCCTTGATGTTCGGGACGATCAGGCCGCGCGGGGTCGCCGCCGCGATGCCCAGGTTGACGTAGTGCTTGACCACGATCTCCTGGGCCGCCTCGTCCCAGGACGCGTTGATGTCCGGGTTGCGCTTGATCGCGACCAGCAGGGCCTTGGCGATCAGCAGGAGGGGGTTCACGCGCAGGCCCGCGAACTCCTTGTCCTGCTTCAGTTCCTCGACCAGCTTCAGCGTGCGGGTCACGTCCACCGTCACGAACTCCGTGACGTGCGGCGCGGTGAACGCCGAGCCGACCATCGCCGCGGCCGTCGCCTTGCGGACGCCCTTGACCGGGATACGGGTCTCGCGGGCGGTGTCGTACGTCACCGGCGCGGGGGCCGCGGGAACGGTCACCGGGGTCTCCACGACCGGCTCCGGCTCCGCCGCCGGCCGCGGGGCCGCCGCCGCGTGGACGTCCTCGCGGGTGATGATGCCGTCCGGGCCGGTCGGGGTGACCGTCGCCAGGTCGACGCCGAGGTCCTTGGCGAGCTTGCGCACCGGGGGCTTGGCCAGGGGGCGCTGCCGGACGTCCGGCCCGTGGCCGTTCAGCTCGGCCTGGATCGCGGCCGCCGGTGCCGGGGCGGCGGGGGCGGTCTGGGCGGCGGGGGCCTCCGGAGCCGGGGCCTCCGGAGCCGGGGCCTCCGCGGCCTTGCGGGGGCGGCGGCGGGTCGAGGAGGTGGCGACGCCGTAGCCGACCAGGACCGGCTGGCGGCCCGAGCCCTGCGGCTTCGGCTCCTCGGCCCGCTCCCCGGCCCGCTCTCCGGCTTGTCCCTCCGCGGCGGGCGCCGGTTCCTGCGCGGCGGGCGCGGCGCCGCCGCCGACGTCCACCGTGATGATCGCCGTGCCCACGTCCACCGTGGTGCCCTCGGGGAAGCGCAGCTCACGCACCACGCCGTCGTAGGGGATGGGGAGCTCGACGGCCGCCTTGGCGGTCTCGACCTCGCACACCACCTGACCGTCGGTGACCGTGTCACCGGGCTGGACGTACCACTTGAGGATCTCCGCCTCGGTGAGTCCCTCGCCCACGTCGGGCATCTTGAACTCGCGCACGGACCCTTCCGTCATCGTCGTCACGACCCTCTCCTCAGTACGCCAGCGAGCGGTCGACGGCATCCAGCACCCGGTCCAGGTCGGGCAGGTACTCCTCCTCCAGGCGGGCCGGCGGGTACGGGGCGTGGTAGCCGCCGACCCTCAGCACCGGGGCCTCCAGGTGGTAGAAGCAGCGCTCGGTGATGCGGGCGGCGATCTCCGCGCCGGAACCGAAGAACACCGGCGCCTCGTGGACCACGACCAGGCGGCGGGTCTTCTCCACCGACGCCTGGATCGCGTCGAAGTCGAGCGGGGAGACCGAGCGCAGGTCGAGGACCTCCAGGGACCTGCCCTCCTCGGCGGCGGCGTCGGCCACCTCCTGGCAGAGCTTCACCATCGGGCCGTAGGCGGCCAGGGTGAGGTCCGTGCCCTCGCGGACCACGCGCGCGGCGTGCAGCGGGCCGGGGATCGCCTCGGTGTCGACCTCGCCCTTGTCCCAGTAGCGCCGCTTGGGCTCGAAGAAGATCACCGGGTCGTCGCTCTGGATGGCCTGCTGCATCATCCAGTACGCGTCCGACGCGTTGGAGGGGCTGACCACCTTCAATCCCGCGACGTGCGCGAAGAGCGCCTCCGGGGACTCCGAGTGGTGCTCCACCGCGCCGATGCCGCCGCCGTAGGGGATGCGGACGACGACGGGCAGCTTGACCTTGCCCAGCGAGCGGGCGTGCATCTTCGCCAGCTGCGTGACGATCTGGTCGTACGCCGGGAAGACGAAACCGTCGAACTGGATCTCCACCACCGGGCGGTAGCCGCGCAGGGCGAGACCGATCGCCGTGCCGACGATGCCGGACTCGGCGAGGGGGGTGTCGATGACGCGGTCCTCCCCGAAGTCCTTCTGCAGGCCGTCCGTCACCCGGAAGACGCCGCCGAGCTTGCCGACGTCCTCACCCATGATCAGGACCTTGGGGTCGGTCTCCAGGGCGCGGCGCAGCGACTCGTTGATCGCCTTGGCCAGGGCCATGTTCTTGGTGGGCACGGTCTCCACGGCCATGATCAGACCCCCTCTGCGTCGGCGAACGACGCCTGGTAGGCGGCGAACTGCGCACGCTCCTCGTCGACGAGCGCGTGCCCGTCCGCGTACACGTTCTCGAAGAGGGCGAGCCGGTCCGGGTCCTCCATGGCACGGACCGCTTCGCGCACTCGTTTGCCCAACGCCTCGCTCTCGGCCTCCAGTTCCACGAAGAAGCTCTCGTCCGCGTGGCCGGCGGCTTCCAGGTGGCGGCGCAGGCGCAGGATCGGGTCCTTCGCCTCCCAGGCGGCCCGCTCGTCGTCGTGGCGGTAGCGGGTGGGGTCGTCGGAGGTGGTGTGCGCGCCCATGCGGTACGTCCACGCCTCGATCAGCGCCGGGCCCTCGCCGCGCCGGGCCCGCTCCAGGGCCCACCGGGTGACGGCGAGGGTGGCCAGGACGTCGTTGCCGTCCACGCGGACGCCGGGGAAGCCGAAGCCCTGGGCGCGCTGGTACAGCGGCACGCGGGTCTGCTTCTCGTTGGACTCCGAGATCGCCCACTGGTTGTTCTGGCAGAAGAACACGACCGGGGCGTTGTAGACGGCGGCGAAGTTGAACGCCTCGTTCACGTCGCCCTGGCTGGAGGCGCCGTCGCCGAAGTAGGCGATCACGGCCGAGTCGGCGCCGTCCTTGGCGATGCCCATGGCGTAGCCGGTGGCGTGCAGCGCCTGCGAGCCGATGACGATCGTGTAGAGGTGGAAGTTGTTGCCGTTGGGGTCCCAGCCGCCGTTGTTCACGCCGCGGAACATGCCGAGCAGGTTGGTCGGGTCGACCCCGCGGCACCAGGCGACGCCGTGCTCGCGGTAGGTCGGGAAGACGTAGTCGTCCTCGCGGGTGGCCCGGCCGGAACCGATCTGGGCGGCCTCCTGGCCGAGCAGGGAGGCCCACAGGCCGAGCTCGCCCTGGCGCTGCAGGGCGGTGGCCTCGGCGTCGAAGCGGCGGGTGAGCACCATGTCGCGGTACAGGCCGCGCAGCTCGTCGGGGGTGACGCCGGCGACGTACGCGCCGTACTCGGCGTTCTCGACGCGCTCGCCCTCGGGTGTGAGCAGCTGGACGAGCTCGGGCTCGGTGCGCTGTGCGGCGCTCTTCTCGGCGCTCTTCTCGGCGCTCTTCTGGGCAGTGGTGCGGGTGGTGCGCTTGGTGCCGGTGGTGCCGGCCGCCTTCGTACCGGTGGTCCCGGCCTTGCTCCCGGCGCTGCGTCGCGGCTTGCGCGCGGCAGTGCTCTCCACGGTCACGTGTGCTCCTCCGTCGGTCCGGCCCCCGGGTTCGCCGGGTGCCTGGGATCCCCCTGCTCCGTTCCGGAGCTCGGGAGAGCGGCTCACCTGTCTTCCGACGGGACGCACGGGGTGGGTGCGCCCGGTCGGGGACAGGCGTGACAGGTGCCCCGGCGAGCGCCCTGCAGAAAAGCACGTTACCCAGTGCTCCACATTTCTGTGAAACCCATCCTGACCTGCAATTTTGCTTGGATTTCCAAGTAAATGGCGAAAGTCGGGAACAGGTACTGGTCACAGCCTTGCAGGGGGCCGGGACAACGGCACGTTATCCCGGCCACCCCGGGCGCGGGAAGAGTTCGTGTGTGAGACTGACACCGTGCGTGAAGAAGGACAAATCCGGGTATTTCTTCTCGATGACCACGAGGTCGTCCGCCGGGGTGTCCACGACCTGCTCGCGGGCGAGGACGACATCGAGGTGGTCGGCGAGGCCGGTACGGCGGCCGAGGCACTGGCCCGGATCCCGGCGACCCGTCCGGATGTCGCGGTGCTCGACGTCCGGCTCCCGGACGGCAGCGGCGTGGAGGTGTGCCGCGAGGTCCGCTCCCGCGACGAGTCGGTCCGCTGCCTGATGCTGACCTCCTTCACCGACGACGAGGCGCTCTTCGACGCGATCATGGCGGGTGCGTCCGGTTACGTCCTGAAGGACATCCGGGGCAACGAGCTGCTGACGGCCGTACGCGACGTCGCCGCGGGCAGGTCGCTGCTCGACCCGGTGGCCACCGCGCGCGTGCTGGAGCGGCTGCGCGACGGCGGCACCCGGACCGACGACCGGCTCGCGCGCCTCACCGAGCAGGAGCGCCGCATCCTGGAGCTGATCGGCGAGGGCCTGACCAACCGCGCGATCGGCGAACGGCTGCACCTGGCCGAGAAGACCATCAAGAATTACGTCTCCAGCCTGCTCTCCAAACTCGGTATGCAGCGGCGTTCCCAGGCGGCGGCCTACGTGGCGCGGATGCAGGCGGAGAACCGCTGAGAAAAACGGGGGAAAGAACGGAGAAGTGCCGGGAACTGCCGGGAACTGCCGGGAACTGCCGGGAATGGCTGGGACCGCCGAGAACGGTCGTCGGAGGACGGCTGGAGACGGCCGGGAGCGGCTGGAGACGGCCGGGAGCGGCCGGGAGCGGCTGGAACAGTCGCTTCCGCATTCGGGACTTACGTCCTCTCCCCGAGGGGCGGGCGCCTCTTTTTCCCCCGCTGAAGCCCGCGCACAGTGAGGGCATGCCCTCCCCCTCCGACCCGCAGCGCGCCGTCGGCCTGCTCGCCCGCACCCGCCACGGCCGGGCGGCCACGAGCATGCGCGCCCTGCCGTTCCTCGCCTTCGCCCGCCACATCGTGGTCGACGGCCGCGTCCTGCTGCGCATGCCCGGGAACTGCGGCTACCAGCAGGCGTGCGCCGGCAGCGTCGTCGCCTACGGCGCCGACAACCTGGGCTCCGCCCGGCCGGGCGAGAGCGTGTGGACCGTGCAGGTCGTGGGCCGGTGCGAGACGCATGAGCCGACCGCGGCCGAGCTCGCGCTGTTCGGACCGCCCCCGGCCCGGGCGGACGGCGAGCCGTTCCGGCCCGTCTACCTGCGCATCGAGCCGCAGTTCGGCGTGGTGCACGGCATGGACGGCGATCCGCCGCACCCGTAGAACGCCACGCGCGCGTGAGGCCCTGTGAGGGCCTCACGCGCGCGTGGGGGTGTTTCCGGCTGCTTTCCCGTGCGGCTTTCCCCGGGTGCTTTCCCCGTCAGTTGCCGAGCGGGTTCACCGGGCCGCCGGTCGCACCGCCGTCCTCGTCACCGCCGCCACCGCCGTCGTCACCGCCCGTCGGCTGCGACTGGCCGTCCGTCGGCTGCCCCCCGCCACCGGTCGACTGGTCGTCCGTCGGCTCCGGCGACACCGGGGGCGGCGACTCTCCGCCCGTCGGCTCCTCAGTCGGCGTGTACGACGGCGTGTACGAGGGCGTGTACGAGGGTGCCGTCGGCTGCGTCCAGCCGGAGCCGCCGCCGGTGCCCCCGGTGCCCGGTTCGGTGCCGGGGTCGGTGTTCTCCTCCGTCGCCCCGTCGCTCGGCGTCTCGCTGGGCTTCTCTTCCTCGGTGGTCTGCGTCGCGCTCGGCGACTTGCTGGGGCCGGGGTCGTCGCCCTTGTCGCCGCCGCTGTTGTTCAGCGCCAGCGCGGCGCCCGCCACGACCGCGATCACCGCGAGCACGGCGAGGATCCACAGCTTGCCCCGGCCGCTGCCCCGGTTGCCGTGGCCCTCGAAGCCGCCGTCGTCGCCGCCGTACCCGGCGGGCAGGATCGGCTGCGGGATCTGCGTGGTGCCGGAGCCGTGGTCGGGGTGCGGCAGCACGGTCGTGCCCGCCAGACCGGCGGCCGGGGTGTGCCGGCCCTCGTGCGCGCCGACCGGCCCGGTGTTCCAGCTGCCGTTGTGGCTGCCCTGCTCGTACAGCATCTGCAGGGCGTACTGGATCAGCCCGCGCATCTCCTCGGCCGTCTGGAAGCGGTCGTCGGGCTCCTTGGCCAGCGAGCGCATGACCAGGCCGTCCAGCTCGGGCGGGCAGGCGTCGGAGACCTCGGACGGAGGCGTCGGGATGTCCTGGACGTGCTGGTAGACCACCGACAGCGGGGTCTCGCCGGTGAACGGCGGGCGCAGGGCGAGCAGTTCGTACAGCAGGCAGCCGGTGGCGTACAGGTCGGAGCGGTGGTCGACGGCCTTGCCGAGGGCCTGCTCCGGGGAGAGGTACTGCGGGGTGCCCATGACCATGCCGGTCTGCGTCATCGTCGTCGACGCCCCGTGCAGGGCGCGGGCGATGCCGAAGTCCATCACCTTCACCGCGCCGTTGTGCGTGATGATGACGTTGGCCGGCTTGATGTCGCGGTGCACGATGCCGTGCTGGTGCGAGTAGGCCAGCGCCTCCAGGACGCCGGAGACGATGATCAGCGCCTGCTCCGGGCCCGGGGCCTCGGCGTTCATCAGCAGGTCGCGGATGGTGCGGCCCTCGACCAGCTCCATGACGATGTACGGCACGGACTGGCCGCCGACGAAGTCCTCGCCGGAGTCGTACACGGCGACGATCGCGTGGTGGTTGAGCCCGGCCACCGACTGCGCCTCACGCGTGAAGCGGGCCTTGGACACCGGGTCCTCGGCCAGGTCGGCACGGAGCAGCTTGACCGCCACGGTGCGCCCGAGGCGGACGTCCTCCGCGGCGAACACCTCGGCCATGCCGCCCCGTCCGAGCCTGTGGGTCAGCCGGTACCGGCCGTCCCCGACCAGCCCGCCGTTGCCCCAGGTCTCCGGCGCGTCTGACATACCGCCGCCAGTCGCCTCGGGGTCGGACGGGCCCTGAGCGCGCTGCTGCTGTGCCATCAGTCCTCGCCGTCGTTTCTGCCCGCGGTGCGCGCGGTGTTGTTACGGTCTCCGTCGGCCACGCTACAGCCTCCGCGCAAGCCTCCGGTCCGAGACGGGCGCCAGGACCGGCACGAGACGGACCGGTCATGAAACCCTGCCCCCGCGCCGCCGTGCAAATTCTGTGTGTCCGACGTACGCCCGCGGTAACGCTTCCGCGACGCTTCTTTCGCGTACGGTCACGGAACGGGCACTTCGCTTGACGTGCCGGCGTCCCGGAGTGGACTCGACCGGGGGAAACCCGCCGTGAGCGCTTCCGGCGCGAGGTCCGGGCGTGGCCAAGGTCACGCCACAAGATCGTCTCGGTGTTCCGGACATGCCGGGGTCCGGGGCCGGGGCCCGAGAGCGGAAGAAGGCCCGGCAGCCGGTGCTGCCGGGCCTTGGTGTGCCGGAAAGGCTTACAGGTACGGCCCGCCCGAACGGCCGCCCGTGTGGCCGTCCTCGCCGCCGTCGTGGCCGAGACCGGCCGGCAGGGCGCGGCGCATCTGCTCCAGCTGCGCGCGGGCGGCCATCTGCTGGGCGAACAGCGTGGTCTGGATCCCGTGGAAGAGACCCTCCAGCCAGCCCACCAGCTGCGCCTGGGCGATGCGCAGCTCCGCGTCGCTCGGGGTCGCGTCGTCCGTGAAGGGCAGGGAGAGCCGCTCCAGCTCCTCCACCAGCTCCGGCGCCAGGCCGTCCTCCAGCTCCTTCACCGAGCTGGCGTGGATCTCCTTGAGCCGGTTCCGGCTCGCCTCGTCCAGGGGAGCGACGCGCACCTCCTCCAGGAGCTGCTTGATCATGCTGCCGATCCGCATGACCTTGGCAGGCTGCTCCACCTGCTCCGTCACCGGGGTCTCGCGGGACTCCTCGTCTCCGCCGCCACCACCGCTGAGGGCCATGCCGTCCTGGCCGACGACCAGGATCTGGGGGTTCTCCGGCGACCTGTCGTTCCTCGGCATCTCCATGCCGCCATTCTCTCGTACCCGTACGCCTCCTCACCGTCGTGCCCCCGGAAGAGACTGATCCACCGTGTACGGGTGGAGGAGTCCGGAATGCCGGAACGGCCGATGGATGTGAGGCTTGTCCCGACGATCTTGGCCACTGGTAGACCGGGAGGGGGTCACCGACGTGACTCCATGGCTGCGGGCGGTGCGTGGAGCAGGGCTCGCGCTGGCGCTGGGGACGACTCTGGGCGCGGGAACGGGCCTCCACGGGGCCGGCCCGGCGGCGTACGCGGCACAGGGGGATGCCACGGCGTACGGCTCTGTGGTGGAGCGTGGTCCCCGGGCGGAGCGTGGTCCTGAGGTGGTGCCCAGCCCGGGTGCGAAGCATGGTCCGGGTGTGAAGCACGGCCCAAGTGCGGCGCGTGGCCTCGGGGCCGCGCCCGATCCTGTCGCGACGCACCGCTCGTACCGCCGTACCGGGACCGCCCCGCCCGGGGGCAAGGCACCCGGTGGCCGGGCACCCGGTGGCAGAGCACCCGGTGGCAGAGCACCCGGTGGCCGGGCATCGGAACCAGGGGCGGTGCCGGCTCCGGGAGCGGTACCGGCGCCGGGGACGGCTCCGGTACCGGTTCCGGCTCCGTCCGCCGCCGCCCGCCGACCGTCCCGCCCGCCCGCCGACCGGCCGGGGACAGGGGCGGGGCCGGGGGCGGCCTCCGTGTCCGCCGCCCCGCGGAGCGACGCGCGCGTTTCCGGGCCGGTGGCCGGCGGCACGGCCCGCAAGCCCTCGCCGGCGCCCCCCTCCCCCGCGCCCGCCACCGAACCGTCCCGGGCGGGCAGCAGGGCCGGGGAGGGGCGGGAGCGGCCGGGACGGCAGGACGGGCCGGGGACGGAGAAGGGCGCGGTCACGGACGCGGACCCGGAGTATCCGAAGGTGCCGGAGCGGGACGGCGGGGGCGCGCCAGGCCGGCCGGACGTCTCCGCGCCGGCCCGGGAGGCGGAGCCGGTGCCTTCCCCGACCTCCGTACGGCCGGGAGCGGGAACCGTCGCGCACGCCGGGCGGTCCGCCGAGCCGGCCCCGCCGATCCTGCCCCTGGGCAGCGGACTGGTCCTGATCGGCCTGGGCCTGGGCCTCGGCCTCTTCGCCCTCCGGCTGCGCAGGAGCCAGAGGGCGCAGGCCGGGTGACGGCGGGGTCGCCCGGGGCGGTCAGGACGCCGGTCAGGACGTGACGAGCAGCACCTTGCCGATGTGGCCGCTCTCCTCCACGACCCGGTGCGCGGCGGACGCCTCGCTCATCGGCATCTCCCGGTCGACGACCGGGCGGACGTGACCGGCGGCCAGCAGCGGCCACACGTGCTCGCGCACGGCCGCCACGATGGCCGCCTTCTCCTCCAGGGGGCGGGCCCGCAACGAGGTCGCGCTGATGGCGGCGCGCTTGGCGAGCAGGGCGCCGATGTTCAGCTCGCCCTTCCTGCCGCCCTGCATGCCGATGATGGCCAGCCGGCCGTTGACGGCGAGCGCCCGGACGTTGCGGTCCAGGTACTTCGCGCCCATGTTGTCCAGGATGACGTCGGCGCCCGCGCCGCCCGTGGTCTGCTCGATCTCGGTGACGAAGTCCTGCTCGCGGTAGTTGATCAGGATGTCGGCGCCCAGTTCGGCGCACCGCTCCAGCTTCTCCTTCGTGCCCGCCGTGACGGCGACCTTCGCGCCGACGGCCTTGGCGAGCTGGATCGCCATGGTGCCGATGCCGCTGGAGCCGCCGTGCACCAGCAGGGTCTCGCCGGGGCGGAGGTGGGCGACCATGAAGACGTTCGACCAGACCGTGCAGACCACCTCGGGCAGCGCCGCGGCCTCCTTGAGGCCGACCCCTTCGGGGACCGGCAGGAGCTGGCCGGCCGGGACGGCGACCTTCTCGGCGTACCCGCCGCCGCCCAGCAGCGCGCACACCTCGTCGCCGACGGACCAGCCGGACACGCCCGGCCCGAGCGCGGCGATCCGCCCGGAGCACTCCAGGCCGGGGTGGTGGGGGGCGCCGGGCGGCGGATCGTAGAAGCCCTGGCGCTGCATGATGTCGGCGCGGTTGACGGCGCTGGCCACCACCTCGACCAGGACCTCTCCCTCGCCGGGCACCGGGTCGGGGACCTCGTCCCAGACCAGCACCTCGGGGCCTCCGGGTTCGGTAATCGTGATCGCATGCATGAGAGGGACGCTACTCCTGCGACCCGCGACGGACCCGCCGGCCTGCGTCCGCGGTCCGATCCGCCTCCGCCATAGGGCCCAACCGTCCCGGAACCCCTGTGCGCGAGCGATGAGTCTGCGCGACCGTGAAAGTCAGCCCTTGCGGAGACCGAGCAGGCGGAAGGACCCCGGCATGAGCGCGCAGACGTCCGGCCCCGCGATCGAGACGGCGGGCCTGGTGAAGACCTTCGGCGAGACCAGGGCGGTGGACGGCGTGGACCTGGCGGTGCCCTCCGGCACGGTCTACGGCCTCCTCGGCCCGAACGGCGCGGGCAAGACCACCGTGGTGAAGATGCTCGCCACCCTCCTGAGGCCGGACGGCGGCGAGGCCCACGTCTTCGGCCACGACGTCGTACGCGAGGCCGACGAGGTGCGCGGCCGGGTCAGCCTGACCGGGCAGTACGCGTCGGTCGACGAGGACCTCACCGGCACCGAGAACCTGGTCCTGCTGAGCCGGCTCCTCGGGCACGGCAAGAAGGCCGCGCGGGAGCGCGCGGCGCAGCTGCTGGACGCCTTCGGGCTGACCGAGGCCGCCGGGAAGCAGGTCAAGCACTACTCGGGCGGCATGCGGCGCCGTATCGACATCGCCGCGTCCATCCTCAACACCCCCGACCTGCTCTTCCTGGACGAACCGACGACCGGGCTCGACCCGCGCAGCCGCAACCAGGTGTGGGACATCGTGCGGGCCGTGGTGGCGCAGGGCACGACCGTGCTGCTCACCACGCAGTACCTGGACGAGGCCGACCAGCTGGCGTCCCGGATCGCCGTCATCGACAAGGGCAAGGTGATCGCCGAGGGGACGAAGGGGGAGCTGAAGGCGTCGGTCGGCGCCGGCTCCGTCCACCTGCGGCTGCGGGACGCCCGGCAGCGGCCGGACGCCGAGCGGGTGCTGCGGACCGTGCTGCTCGCCGAGGTGCAGCCGGAACCCGACCCGGTGGCCCTGACCGCCCGCCTGGCCGCGGCGGCGAGCACCGCCGCGGCCGACCAGGCCGCCCGGGCCCTCGGCGAGCTGTCCCGGGCCGGCATCACCGTCGACAACTTCTCCCTGGGACAGCCCAGCCTGGACGAGGTGTTCCTGGCGCTGACCGGCCACGACACCGGCCCCGGCACCGGGCCCGGCTCCAGCCCCGGCTCCGGCCCCGGCACCGGGCCCGGCTCCAGCCCCGACTCCGGCTCCGGCTCCGACTCCGACACGAAGGAAGGCGAGGTGGCGGCATGAGTACGGCCGCGGGCACCGAGAACAAGGAACTGACCCCGGTCAGCACCGAGTCGCTGGCCGCCCTCCTGGTGGCCAGGGAACGGCCCCCGCGGCCCGGTTCCCTGTCGACCTCGCTGACGTTCGGCTGGCGTGCCGTGCTGAAGATCAAGCACGTGCCGGAACAGCTCTTCGACGTCACCGCCTTCCCGATCATGAACCTGCTGATGTTCACGTACCTGTTCGGCGGTGCGCTGGCCGGTTCCCCCGGGGACTACATCCAGTTCGTGCTGCCGGGCATCCTCGTGCTGTCGGTCGTGATGATCACGATGTACACCGGTGTCTCGGTGAACATCGACATCGAGAAGGGCGTCTTCGACCGTTTCCGCTCGCTGCCCATCTGGCGCCCGTCGGCGATGGTCGGCTATCTGCTCGGCGACGTCCTGCGCTACACGATCGCGTCGGTCGTCATGCTCACCGTCGGCCTGGTCCTCGGTTACCGGCCGCACGGCGGGGTCGGCGGCGTGGTCGCCGGGATCGCGCTGCTGCTGGTGTTCTCGTTCGCGTTCTCGTGGGTCTGGACCATGTTCGGGCTCATGCTGCGCACCGAGAAGGCGGTCATGAGCGTCAGCATGATGGTGCTCTTCCCGCTCACCTTCCTGTCCAACGTCTTCGTCGATCCGAAGACCATGCCGGGCTGGCTCCAGGTGTTCGTCAACAACAGCCCGATCACCCATCTGGCGTCCGCCGTGCGCGGGCTGATGGCGGGTGACTGGCCGACGAGCGAGATCGCCTGGTCACTGGGGTGGACGGCGCTGTTCGTCGTGGTGTTCGGGCCGGTGACGATGCGGCTGTACAACCGCAAGTAGCGGGTCCGGGCGGCCGGCCGCGCCCGCGGCGCCGATCGGCCGCGGTACCGGTTGCCCGCCGTGCCCGTCGCTCACCGTGCCGGACGCGTCCGCCGTGCCCGTCGCGTCCGCCCTGTCAGTCGCGCGGCAGCGGGCGGGCGTCGGGCGCGACCTGACGGCCCGGAGTGGCCCGTACGATCGTGATCAGCCGGTCCGTCAGCTCCAGCCGGGCGACGGCCGGATCGTCGTACCCGAGCACCCGGTGCCCCCGTACGACGCTCACCACCAGGCTGTCGACCTCGCGCGGGCTCTTGCCCACCTCCGCCTTTATGACCGGGCGTTCGACGAGGTCGAGCCCGCTGCCCTGATGGATCAGGTCCTCCATGACCATGCCCGCGGCGGGGCTGAGCACGGACAGCCCGAGCAGCCGGCCCGCCGCGCTGGCGCTGGTGATCACGACATCGGCGCCGGACTGCTTCAGCAGGGGCGCGTTCTCCTCCTCGCGCACTGCGGCCACGATCTTCGCCCCGCGGTTGAGCTGCCGTGCCGTCAGCGTCACCAGCACGGCGGTGTCGTCGCGCTGGGTCGCGATGATGATCTGACGGGCCCTGTGCACCTCGGCCCGCTTCAGGACGTCGCTGCGGGTCGCGTCGCCGACCACGCCCGCGAACCCGTCGGCGTTCGCCGCGTCGATGACCTTGCTGCTGGGGTCGACCACGACGACCTGCTCCTTCTTCAGGCCGGTGGCGCAGACGGTCTGGAGCGCCGACCGCCCCTTGGTGCCGAAACCGATCACGACGGTGTGGTCGCGCAACGCGGACCTCCAGCGGTTCAGGCGCCACTCCTCCCGGGTGCGTTCGGTGAGCACTTCGAGGGTGGTGCCGACGAGGATGATCAGGAACATCACGCGCAGCGGCGTGATGACGAAGATGTTGGTCAGACGGGCGCTGTCACTGACGGGTGTGATGTCGCCGTACCCGGTGGTGGAGAGCGTGACGGTCGCGTAGTACCAGGCGTCGAGGAAGTCGACGGCACCGTCGGAGTTGTCGTTGTAGCCGTCGTGGTCGGCGTAGACGAGCAGCGCGGTCGCGACGAGGACCAGCAAGGCCATGGTCAGCCGTTTGGCGACCTGGCGGATGGGCCGCTCCACCACTCTTCTCGGGAGTGCCACCCGGTGGGTCACGAGGTGCTCGTCCGCCTGGCGGGCGATCGCGTCCTGGCCCGGAAGTTTCACGTGAAACACACTCCGATTCCCCCGGTGGCCCAGGGCAGGTCGAGCAGTTCCGTCTCCTCGCCCGGCCGCGCGCCGCCCGGGGGCACCACGGCCAGGGCGTCGGCCGCCGCGATGCCGCGCAGCATGGCCGGGCCGTTGTAGCGCAGCGGCACGGCACGGTCACCGCGCAGGACGACGGGCACGAGCCGGGTGTCGTACGGATGCCCCTGCACCGGGTCCTGGAGCGGCAGCCCGTACGGCTCCGGGGCCGGGCGCGCGGCGAGGACCCGCAGCAGCGGCTCGGCGAGCGTGAGCAGGCCCGAGACGGCGGCGAGCGGGTTGCCGGGCAGCCCGACGAGGTGCTGGTCCTCCCTGGTGCGGGCCAGCAGCATGGGGTGGCCGGGCCGCACCTTGACGCCGTCCACGAGGAGCTCGGCGCCGATGCGGCGCAGGGTGGGGTGGAGATGGTCGACGGGGCCCGCGGCGGTGCCGCCGGTGGTGACGACGACGTCGGCGCCGGACGTGGTGACGGCCGTGTGCAGCGCCTCGGCGTCGTCACCGATCCGGCGTACGGCGGTGACCTCGGCGCCCAGCGCCCGCAGCCAGGGCGGCAGCATCGGGCCGAGCGCGTCCCGGATCAGCCCGTCGTGCGGCAGCCCCTCGGTGAGCAGCTCGTCGCCCAGGACCAGGACGTCGACGCGGGGACGCGGGACGGCCGTGAGGGCGTCGTATCCGGCCGCCGCGGCCAGCCCCAGCACCGCCGGGGTCACGAGCGTCCCCGCGGGCAGCAGCCGCTCGCCGGTGCGGCACTCCTGGCCGCGCGGGCGGATGTCCTGGCCCGGCACGAGCGCGCGTTCGCGTGCGGCGTGCAGGCGGCCCTTGTCGTCGGTACGGCCGTGCTCGGTGCGCAGCACGGCGGTGGTGTCCGCGGGGACGCGGGCGCCGGTGGCGATGCGGACGGCCTCGCCGTCGCCGAGCGGCCGGTGCCCGGCGTGCCCGGCGAGGACACCGTCGTCGCGTACGGTCCAGGGGCCGGGACCGGCCACCGCCCAGCCGTCCATCGCCGAGGTGTCGAAGGAGGGCAGGTCGGTCAGGGCGGTGAGGGGCTCGGCCAGGGTGAGGCCCAGCGCGGCGTCCAGGGCCACGGTCACCGAAGGGCGGGGGCGAGCGCGGGCGGCGGCACGTGCGGCGCGGGCGGCGGCCTCACGGGCGGTGGGCCAGGGGGTGGCCTTGTGCCGGTGCCGGGCACCGTGGTCCCGGCCGTCCTGGTCCTTGCCCCGGCCGTCCTGGTCCTTGCCGGGCCGGTCCTTGCCGGGCCGGTCCTTTCCGGGCTGGTCCTTGCCGGGCTGGTCCTTGCCGGCTCGGGTACGGGCAGCCGTGCGGTCGGCGGGGGCGGGCAGGTGGTCCCCCGGCCGGGGTTCGTGGCCGTCCTTCACCAGGGCGAGCACCTCCTCGACGTCGAAGCCCTCGGCGTCCTCGGTGTCCTCGGCGGCCTTTCCGGTGCTGGTGCCGTGCGCGGTCATCCGGCGTCCGGGCGGGCGCCGGGGGCGGCGTCCGGAGCGGTATCGGACAGCGTCGCGCCGGAGGAATCCCTGCCGGGCGCATCCCCACCGGAGGCATCCCCGCCCGTCCCCGAGGCGTCGGTCCGTTCGCCTTCCGTCTCCTCCTCCGCCCAGCGCCGGGCGAGGGCCGCGGCCCTGCGGACGGCCTCGGCGACGGCCTGGGGGCCGCCTCCGGCCTGCGCCGCCGCGTAGCCGACGAGGAACGTGGTCAGCGGTGCCGCCGGCCTGGCGACGCCGTGGGCGGCGTCCCGGGCGAGGTCGAGCAGCGCGCCGGTGTCGACGTCGAGGTCGATGCCCAGCTCGCCCTTGGCGGCGGAGATCCATTCATCCAGCACGTGCCCATGCTCCCTGATGCGTGCCCTTGCGGTGGCGATGTCGTCCCAGGTGTCGCAGTCGAACGAGGCGACCGGATCGGCGAGGCGTACGAGACCGAGCCCGGCGGTCAGCCTGCGCAGGGGCAGACCGGCGAGGCTGCCGTGGCCGCCGGCGAGGGCGGCCAGTCCGCGGCGCAGCGCGCGGGCGCGGTAGGCGGCCACCAGCGGCTGGTCGCGGCCGTCGGCGTCGGTGAGCAGGGCGCCGTCGGCGCCGCTCACCAGGAGAGCGGACAGCAACTCGCGGACCGTCGCCCGGGCGAGGAACGGCAGATCGGCGGAGAGGACCAGGACGTGCTCCGCCGTGGTGTGCCGCAGCCCGGCGTCGAGGGCGGCGAGCGGCCCGGATCCCGGCGGGTCCTCGCGCGCCCAGGTCACGGGCCGCGGGACCGGGCGGGGACCGGCGACGACCACGGTGGTGCGCGCACCGGCGCAGGCGGCCAGCACCCGGTCGAGCAACGGCCGGCCACCGACCCGGACACCGGGCTTGTCGGCGCCTCGGAGCCGTCGGGCGGCCCCGCCCGCGAGCACGACGGCGTCGTACGCGGCGGGCGGCTGATACGCGGTCACCCCCCGAGTATGGAGGGACGGACCGATCACGGGGAACGCGGGGGAACGCGCGCCCTCACAGAGTGCGCAGCAGCACCGCCGGCTGTTCCACGCAGTCCGCCACGTACCGCAGGAAACCGCCCGCCGTGCCGCCGTCGCACACCCGGTGGTCGAAGGTGAGCGACAGCTGGACCACCTGCCGCACGGCCAGTTCGCCCTCGTGTACCCAGGGTTTGGGCGCGATGCGGCCGACGCCGAGCATGGCGGCCTCGGGGTGGTTGATGATCGGCGTGGAGCCGTCCACGCCGAACACACCGTAGTTGTTCAGGGTGAAGGTGCCGCCGGTGAGCTCCGCGGGCGTCAGCGTGCCGGTGCGGGCCGCCTGGGTCAGCCGCGCGAACTCGGCGGTCAGCGACTCCGCGTTCCGCGCGTGCGCGTCCCGTACGACGGGGACGACCAGGCCCCGGTCGGTCTGCGCGGCGAAGCCCAGGTGCACGTGGTCGAACCGGACGACCTCCCTGGCCGCCGTGTCCACGGAGGAGTTCAGCTCGGGGAAGCGGGCGAGCGCGGCGGCGCAGATCCGGGCCAGCAGGGCGATCAGGGAGATCTTCGGCCCGCCGGCCGCGTTCATCGCCGCCCGGGCCCGCATCAGTTCGGTGGCGTCGGCGTCCACCCAGCAGGTGGCGTCCGGTATCTCGCGCCGGCTGCGGGAGAGCTTGTCGGCGGCGGCGCCGCGGACGCCCTTGAGGGGCGTGCGGACGCCGTCGGCGGTGAGGGCGGCGGCCCGGGGCGCGGGGCCCTGCGCGGCCTCGGCGTTCCGCGGTGCGGGGGCGGGCGCGGATGCGGGGGCGGGTGCCGTGTCCGCCGCCTCCCGGGTCCGCTCCGCGCGCGAGTGCGGCCCGGCCGGCGTCACGGCCGTACGGCCCTGCGCCGCGGCGGCCCGCAGCGCGTACTCCACGTCCGCCCGCAGAATCAGCCCGTCGGGCCCGGAACCGGGCAGCTCCCGCAGGTCCAGGCCGTTCTGCCGGGCCAGCCTGCGGACCAGCGGCGAGATCACGGGTACGGGGCCGGCCGCCTGGTCGTCGGTACGGTCCCGGCCGTTCGCCCCGGCCGGTTCCGCGGACCCGGTGCGGACCGGCTGCCCCGGCCGTACCCGGCGCCGTCGCGCGGGCGCCTCAGAGGTGCCGTAACCGACCAGGACGTTGCCGGAGCCCTCGGTACCCGGGTCCGTGGCGCCCTCGGCGCCCGAGGCCGCGGCGGTCGCGTCGCCGGACGCCGGGACCCCGGCCTCCGCGCTCCCCGCCCGTCCGCCCTCCGCCCGCGCCCCGGCGGCGTGCGCGGACCCGGGCTCGGCCCCGGCCCCGGACCCGGGCTCGGTCAGGGGCACGGCAGCGGCGCCCTCGGCAGCCGCGTCGCGCGCCGGGCGGTCCGGCGCGGGCTCGCCGACGGCCACCGTCAGCAGCGGCGCCCCGACCGGCAGTTCCGTGCCCTCCTCGCCGAAGCGGGCCGTGACCACGCCGCCGTAGGGGCAGGGCACCTCGACCATCGCCTTGGCCGTCTCGACCTCGACGACGGGCTGGTCGACGGCGACGACGTCGCCGACCTCGACCAGCCAGCGCACGATCTCCGCCTCGGTGAGCCCCTCACCGAGGTCGGGGAGCTTGAACTCCAGCACCTGTGCCATCAGCTCTCGGCCTCCCATTGCAGGCGCCCCACGGCGTCCAGGATCCGGTCCACGCCGGGCAGGTGGTGGCGCTCCAGCATCGGCGGCGGATACGGCACGTCGAACCCGGCCACCCGCAGCACCGGCGCCTCCAGGTGGTGGAAACAGCGCTCCGTGACCCGGGCCGCGATCTCCCCGCCCGGGCCCCCGAAGGAGCCCGACTCGTGGACGACGACCGCGCGTCCCGTCCGCCGCACCGAGGCGCACACCGTCTCGTCGTCGAACGGCACCAGGGAGCGCAGGTCGACGACTTCGAGGTCCCAGCCCTCGGCCCGGGCCGCCTCGGCCGCCTCCAGGCAGACGACCACCGACGGCCCGTACGTGATGAGTGTGGCGCTCGACCCCGAACGCCGCACCACCGCGCGGCCTATCGGTTCGACGGGCGCCGGGTCCTCGGGGTTCCAGGACGCCTTCGACCAGTACAGGCGCTTGGGCTCCAGGAAGACCACCGGGTCGTCGGAGGCGATGGCGGCGCGCAGCAGCCCGTAGGCGTCGGCGACGGTGGCGGGCGTGACGACGTGGAGCCCCGGGGTCGCCATGTAATATGCCTCGGAGGAGTCGCTGTGGTGCTCGACGCCGCCGATGCCGCCGCCGTAGGGGACGCGGACGGTCAGCGGCAGGGGCATCTTCCCGCGCGTGCGGTTGCGCATCCGGGCGACATGGCTGACGAGCTGCTCGAACGCCGGGTAGGCGAACGCGTCGAACTGCATCTCCACCACCGGGCGCAGCCCGTACATCGCCATGCCGACGGCCGTGCCGAGGATGCCGGCCTCCGCCAGCGGCGTGTCGGTGCAGCGGTGCTCGCCGAACTCCTTCGCCAGCCCGTCGGTGACCCGGAAGACACCGCCGAGCGTGCCGACGTCCTCACCGAGGACGTGGACGCTGTCGTCGGCGGCCATGGCGTCGCGCAGCGCGCGCGTGAGGGCCTGCGCCATGGTGGCCGGCCGGACGGCGACGGTGGTCATCGCAGCACCCCTTCCGGCTGCCGCGCCGCCTCGGCCTCGGCCTCGGCCTCCAGCTCGGCCCGCAGCTGCGCCCGCTGCTCCCTCAGCTGCGGGGTGGGCTCGGCGTACACGTGGGCGAACAGGTCCATGGGGTCCAGGGCCGGGTCCTGGTGCAGGTGCTCGCGCAGGGCCGCGGCCAGGGACTCGGCGTCCTGCCGCGCCGCCTCGATGCCCGCCTCGTCGATCAGGCCGCGCCCGGTCAGCTCGCGCTCCAGCAGCAGGATCGGGTCGTGCTCCCGCCAGGCGTCCACCTCGGCGTCACCGCGGTAGCGGGTGGCGTCGTCGGCGTTGGTGTGCGCGTCGACGCGGTAGGTGACCGCCTCCACCAGGGTCGGCCCGCCTCCCGCGCGCGCGTGCCGTACGGCGTCGGCGAGGACCTCGTGCACGGCCGCGGCGTCGTTGCCGTCGACCAGGCGGCCGGGCATGCCGTAGCCGACGGCCTTGTGGGCCAGCGACGGGGCCGCGGTCTGCTTGGCGAGCGGTACGGAGATCGCGAAGCCGTTGTTCTGGACGAGGAAGACGACCGGGGCCCGCCAGACGGCCGCGAAGTTCAGCGCCTCGTGGAAGTCGCCCTCGCTGGTGCCGCCGTCGCCCACCATCGCCAGGGCGACCACGTCGTCGCCCTTGAGGCGGGCGGCGTGCGCGAGGCCGACGGCGTGCGGCAGCTGGGTGGCCAGCGGCGTGCACAGGGGGGCGATCCGGTGCTCGTAGGGGTCGTAGCCGGTGTGCCAGTCGCCGCGCAGCAGGGTGAGGGCCTGGACGGGGTCGACGCCGCGGGCGACGACGGCGAGGGTGTCGCGGTAGCTCGGGAAGAGCCAGTCGCGCTCCTCCAGCACGAGCGCGGCGGCGACCTCGCAGGCCTCCTGGCCGGTGCTGGAGGGGTAGACGGCGAGGCGTCCCTGCCGGGTGAGGGCGGTGGCCTGCGCGTTGTAGCGGCGGCCGCGGACCAGCTGGGCGTACAGCGTCCGCAGCAGCTCCGGGTCGGCCTTGCCGGCCGTCTCGGTGCCCAGGACGCGGTACGGCTCCGGGTCGGGCAGCAGCGGCGCGGGATCGGTCCGGGGTTGCCAGGCGGGCGGTGGGGACGGCCGGTACGCGCCCCGCTGCTCCGTGACCGTCATGACGGCACCTCCTCGTGGGAGTGGCTTCGCGGCGCGCCACGGATGGTGTGACGCGCCTCACCTACCGATTGTTCGGTCGTCGGCACATTTTGGCTACAGGCACCTTCAGGCTGTGGACAAACGGTTCCGCACACCGTGAGATGAACGCAGGACGTCCATGGCAGGGAGGCGGGAGGACATGGCAGCTGAACAAATGGCCGGTCCTCCCGAACGCCCCGGGCCCACGGCCGGACACCCCGGGCCCACCACCGGACACCCCGGGGCCACCACCGAGCGCCCCGGGCCCACCACCGGATGCTCCAGGTCCGCCACCGAGCGCCCCGAGACCACCACCGAACCCCCCGGAACCACCACCGAGCGCCCTGGATCCACCACCGAACCTCCCGGAACCACCACCGGACACCCGGAGGACGCCGCCGGACCCCCCGAGACCGCTACCGAGCCCTCCGATACAGCCGCCGGTCCCCCCGAAACCGCCGCCGCCCTGCCGCCCCCGCGCCCCCTGGACGCCGTCGACCAGCACATCCTGCGCATGCTCCAGGCGGACGGCCGCGCCTCGATACGGTCGGTCGCCGAACGGGTCCACGTCTCGCGCGCCAACGCCTACGCCCGCATCAACCGGCTCGTCGAGGACGGCGTCATCCGCGGCTTCGGCGCCCGCGTCGACCACGAACGCGCGGGGCACGGCACCTCCGCGTACATCACCCTGAAGATCGTCCAGAACTCCTGGCGCACGGTACGCGAGCGGCTGCGGAAGCTCCCCGGCGCCTCCCACATCGCCCTGGTCGGCGGCGACTTCGACGTCCTGCTGCTGGTGCACACCCCCGACAACCGGGCCCTGCGCGAGCTGGTCCTCACCCGGCTCCAGGCGATCCCCGAGGTGCTCAGCACCCGCACACTGCTGGTGTTCGAGGAGGAAGACCTGGAGCCGCAGAGCTGACCGGCCCGGCGGCGCCCACCGCCGTCAGGCCCTGGTCAGTCCGGAGAACACCAGCCGCACCACGGCGTCGGCCACGTCGCGCTCGCCCATGCCCCGCCCGTCGGGCCGGTACCACTCCACGATCGAGTTGATCATGCCGAAGACCAGCCGGGTGGCGAGCCGCACCTCCACGTCGCCGCGCACGTCCCCCTCGGCGGCGGCCGCCTTCAGCAGCTCGGCCACCCGGTGGTCGAACTCGCGCCGCCGCTCCAGCGCCCACCGCTCGGTGCCGGTGTTGCCGCGCACCCGCAGCAGCAGGGTCACGTACGGCAGTTCGGCTATGAGCACCTCGACCATGCGCCGTACGACGTACTCCAGCCGCTCGACGGCGCGCCCCACGCGCGCGTGCTCCTCGTCGAGGATGCCGAACAGCTCGTCCAGGGCCCGGCTCACGGCCCGGCGCAGCAGCTCCTCCTTGCCGGTGACGTGGTGGTAGATCGACGACTTGGAGATGCCGGCGGCCTTGGACAGGTGCTCCATGGAGGTGCCGTCGTAGCCGCGCTCGTTGAAGACCCGCACGGCGACGGACAGGAGCGTCTCCGGGGTGTACGTGTCGCGCTTGGCGGTGGTCATGAGCTGCTGCCCTCCCGCTTGTCGGAGGCGTACGAGTACCGGTACAGCGCGAGGGACGGCGCGTAACGGCCGGACGGGTCGCACGCGTGCATCTCGTCGAGCAGCTCGTACGCCCAGGTGCGGCCCAGCCTGCGGCTCCACTCGACGGGCCCCAGAGGGTAGTTGACGCCCAGGCGCATCGCGGTGTCGATGTCCTCCTCGGTGGCCACGCCCTTGGCGACGGCGTCGAGCGCCAGGTCGACGATCCGCGCGACCGTGCGGGCGACGATCATGCCGGGTACGTCGCCGATGACGCTGACCTTCTTGCCCAGCGCCTGGAACAGGCCGGTGGACTGGGCGAGCGTCGCCGGGGAGGTGTCCTGGGAGGCGGCCAGGGCGATCCGGGTCGCCGTGCGGTAGTCGAGCGCGAGGTCGAAGTAGACCACGTCCCGGAACTCCACGGAGGTCTGCCCGTCGGCGAGCACCAGCCGGCCGCCGCCGGGCAGGACGAGCCGGGTGCCGTTGTCCTCGGCCTCCTCGCGGACCTCGATGCCCGCCTCGCGGATCAGCGCGAGCAGCTCGGAGGCCGGGCCCAGGTCGCCCTCGGCGACGACGTACGCGGGCGGCTCGGCCGGCTCCGCGGTGTGCGGCTCGGGGCGCTCGGCGCCGTCCCGGTAGTCGTACCAGCCCTGCCCGCTCTTGCGGCCGAGGCGGCCGGACTCGACCAGGCGGCGCTGGGCGAGCGAGGGCGTGAACCGCACGTCCTGGAAGAAGGACTGCCACACGGAGTGCGTGACGGACTCGTTGACGTCCTGGCCGATGAGGTCGGTCAGTTCGAAGGCGCCCATCCGGAAGCCGCCCGACTCGCGCAGCACGGCGTCGATGGTGGCCGGGTCGGCGGCCTGGGCCTCGTACACGGCGAAGGCCTCGGCGTAGAAGGGCCGCGCGATGCGGTTGACGATGAAGCCGGGGGTGTCGGCGCAGGCGACCGGGGTCTTGCCCCAGGCGCGGGCGGTCTCGTACGCGCGCGTGGCCGACGCGACGTCGGTGGCGAACCCGGACACCACCTCCACCAGCGGCATCAGCGGCGCCGGGTTGAAGAAGTGCAGGCCGACGAGGCGGCCGGGCGCGCGCAGGGCGCCCCCGACGGCGGTGACGGACAGGGAGGAGGTGTTGGTGGCGAGCAGGCAGTCACCGGCGACGACGTCCTCCAGCTCGCGGAACAACTCCTGCTTGACGTCGAGCCGTTCGAGCACCGCCTCGACGACCAGGGCGCAGTCGGCGAGGTCGGCGAGGCTCCCGGCGGGCAGCAGCCGGGCGCGCGCGGCGTCCCGGTCGGCACCGGTGAGGCGCTCCTTCTCGACGAGCCGGTCGAGGCGGGCGCCGATCGCGTCGGCCGCCTCGCGCGCGCGGCCGGGGACGGCGTCGTACAGCCGCACGGGATGGCCCGCGACCAGCGCGACCTGGGCGATGCCCTGGCCCATGGTGCCGGTGCCGACGACTGCCACGGGGCTGCTGAGGTCGAGTGCTGTCATGTGCGCGATCCTCCCGCACGGGGTTTTCCACAGATGCGGCGGTCCCCCTTGTCCCGACCGATCGTTCGGTTACTCTAACTCTGTCCGACTGTTCCCGCCCAGGTTTCCGCCCAGGTCACGAGCTCGACGAGGAGCTCTTGAGACAGTCCTTGAGACGAGGAGTTGGTCCCCATGGCCGCCGAACTCACCGCGCCCGCCCTGATCGCCCGGCACCGGCCCACCCTCGACCAGGCGCTGGAGACGATCCGCACGCGCGCGTACTGGTCCCCGCACCCCGAGCACCCCAAGGCCTACGGGGAGAACGGCAGCCTGGACGCGGCGGCGGGCAAGGCCGCCTTCGACGCCCTGCTCGGCACCCGCCTCGACCTCGGCCAGCCCGGCACGGACGACTGGGTGGGCGGCGAGGTCTCCCCGTACGGCATCGCGCTCGGCGTCACCTACCCGCACGCGGACGCCGACGTGCTGCTGCCCGCGATGAAGGCGGGGCAGGCGGCGTGGCGGGACGCGGGTCCGGAGCTGCGCGCGGCGGTCTGCCTGGAGATCCTCAAGCGGATCAACGACCGGACGCACGCGTTCGCGCACGCGGTGATGCACACCTCCGGCCAGGCGTTCACGATGGCGTTCCAGGCGGGCGGCCCGCACGCGCAGGACCGGGGCCTGGAGGCGGTGGCGTACGCGTACGCGGAGCAGACCCGCACACCGGAGACCGCCGAGTGGACCAAGCCGCAGGGCAAGCGCGGCCCGCTGGCGCTCACCAAGCGCTTCACACCGGTCCCGCGCGGGATCGCCCTGGTGATCGGCTGCAACACCTTCCCGACGTGGAACGGCTATCCGGGCCTGTTCGCCTCCCTCGCCACCGGCAACGCGGTCCTGGTCAAGCCCCACCCGCGCGCGGTACTGCCGCTCGCGCTCACCGTGCGGACCGCCCGGGAGGTGCTCGCGGAAGCCGGCTTCGACGCGAACCTGGTGGCACTGGCCGCCGAGCGGCCCGGCGAGGGCATCGCGAAGACCCTGGCCACCCGCCCGGAGATCCGGATCATCGACTACACGGGCTCCACGTCCTTCGGCGACTGGCTGGAGACCAACGCCCGCCAAGCGCAGGTCCACACGGAGAAGGCCGGCGTCAACACGGTGATCGTCGAGTCGACCGGCGACTACCGGGGCATGCTCGCCAACCTGGCCTTCTCCCTGTCGCTGTACAGCGGCCAGATGTGCACCACCCCGCAGAACCTGCTGATCCCCCGCGACGGCATCCGCACCGACCAGGGCCCGAAGACCTTCGACGAGGTGACCGCCGACCTGGCGCGGGCCGTCGAGGACCTCCTCGGCGACGACGCGCGCGCGAACGCCCTGCTCGGCGCGATCGTCAACCCGGACGTCAAGGCCCGCCTGGAGGCCGCCGCCGATTTCGGCGAGGTCGTCCTGGCCTCCCGCGAGGTGCCCCACCCCGACTTCCCGGACGCCGTCGTGCGCACGCCCGTCATCGTCAAGCTGGACGGCGCCAAGCCCGACGACGAGGCCACCTGCATGAGCGAGTGCTTCGGCCCGGTCTCCTTCGCCGTCGCCGTCGACTCCGCCGCCCACGCGGTGGAGCTGCTGCGCCGCTCCGTCCGCGAGAAGGGCGCGATGACGGTCGGCGCGTACACCACCGACGAGGAGGTCGAGCGGGCCGTGCGGGAGGTCTGCCTGGAGGAGGCCGCCCAGCTCTCCCTCAACCTCACCGGCGGGGTGTACGTCAACCAGACGGCCGCCTTCTCCGACTTCCACGGCTCGGGCGGCAACCCGGCGGCCAACGCGGCCCTGTGCGACGCGGCGTTCGTGGCCAACCGCTTCCGGGTGGTGGAGGTGCGCCGGGAGGCGTGAGCGCGGGTGCCCGCCCGGCACGAACACCTGCTCGACTCGGGTACCCGCTCGGTACGCCTGCCCGCTCGACGCGCCTGCCCGCTCGACGCGGACGACCGCTCAGGCGGGCGCGCCCCCGGTGGCGCTCCAGTGGTACAGCGTCATGGCGACGCTGGTCGCCAGGTTGTAGCTGGAGACCTGGGGGCGCATCGGCAGGGACAGCAGGCGGTCGGCCCGCGCGCGCAGGGCGCCGGACAGCCCGCTGCGCTCGGAGCCGAAGGCGAGGACGGCGTCGTCCGGGAGCCGCACCCCCCGGAGGTCCTCGCCCTCGGGATCGAGCGCGAACACCGGTCCCGGCGGCAGCTCGTCCACGTCCAGCCGCTCCACGGCGGTCGCGAAGTGCAGCCCCGCCCCGCCGCGCACCACGGTGGGGTGCCACGGGTCGAGCGGACCGGTGGTGACCACGCCGGTGGCGCCGAAACCGGCGGCCAGGCGGATGACGGCCCCCGCGTTGCCCAGGTTGCGCGGCTGGTCGAGGAGGACGACGGGCGCGGTGCGCGGCGTGCGGGCCAGCGCGCGCAGGTTCGCGTCGCGGGAGGGCCGTACGGCCAGGGCGGCCACGGCGGTGGGGTGCGGGCGCGGCACGAGGGAGGCGTACGTGGCGTGCGGCACCTCCGTCAGGAGCGCGGCCAGCACGTCCCGGACGTCCGGCGCCAGCTCGTCGGCGAGGGCCAGGGCCGCCGCGCGGTCGCTGGTGACGGCCACCGGCACCTCGGCGCCGAAGCGCACGGCGTGCTTGAGGGCGTGGAAGCCGTCGAGCAGGACCGGGGAGGCGGGGGCGAGGGCGCGCCAGGCGGTGAGGGCGTCCAGGGCGGCGTCGGTCATGCCGTGAAGCCTACGTGCGGCCGCTCCGGATCCTCCCGCCCGCGCTGTCCGGGCACCGCCGTACGGTCCCCGCCCCGCGCGAACGGGCTCCGCACGAACCGCTCCCGCGCGCGGGCCGCCCGGCTGCCCAGCCGGCGCAGGAACGACGTCGGCAGGAAGACCGCGTCGGCCGCGATCATCGCCAGCGAGAAGAACGGCAGCCCGAGGACGACCGCGATCGCGGCGTGCTCGGCGATCATGACGGCCAGCAGGACGTTCTTCACCCGCCGGTCGAACAGCGTGAACGGGAAGGCGACCTGTGCGATCACGGTGCCGTAGGTGAGGAGCATGACCAGCGTGCCGCTGGCGGACAGCAGGCCGACGAGTCCGGGCCACGGCGAGAAGTGGTCCAGGTGCAGGGGGTAGTAGACCGCGGTGCCGTCCTGCCAGCGCGCGCCCTGGACCTTGTACCAGCCGGCCGTCGCGTAGATCAGGCACGCCTCGGCCATGATCACGAGCAGGGCGGCGTTGTGCACGACGTTGGCGACGACGTCCAGCAGGATCCGCGGCTCCCCGCCGCGCGCGCGGCGCCCGGCCAGCCACCACAGGGCCTGCGCGATCCACACGCCGCCCAGCAGCGCCGGGACGAACCGGTCGCCGTCCAGCCGCCCCGCGAGCGCCGCCGCGAGCAGCACGGACCCGAGCACGCCCCACAGGGCGGGGCCGGTCCGGTCCCCGAAGCGCTCCCCCCGCGCGCGTGCCGCGTCCGCGCGCCGCGCCCGCCGCGCGTCCAGCGACCAGACCCGGCCGCAGCGGGTGAAGACGAGGTAGACGCTCATCAGGTGCAGGACGTTGTCGCCGCCGTCGCCCACGAAGACGCTGCGGTTCTGCAGCGACAGCACGCCCACCATGAACAGCACCGACGTCGTGCGGGTGCGCCAGCCCAGCACCAGCAGCACGGAGGCCAGCGCGGACAGCGCGTAGACCGCCTCGAACCAGACCCGGCCGTCCGCCCACAGCAGCACCGTGAAGGCGCCGTTGTCCGTGATCAGCTGCTCGGCGAGGTCCCGGCTCCACGGGCCGTCGGGGCCGTACAGCTCGTGGCGGTGGGGGAACTCCCGCAGCAGGAACAGCAGCCAGGTCGCGCCGAAGCCGATGCGGACCACGGCGGTCTGGTACGGGCCGAGGGCCGACCCGGTGACGTGGGCGATGCCGCGCGAGAGCGCCAGGACGAGGCGGTTCACCCGGCGCTCCCCTCCACCGCGCGGCCCCGGCCGGCCTCGTCCGCGGGGACCCACCACCAGGGCAGCTCCCGCAGGGACGGCTCGGCGGAGACCTTCTCGCGGCTCCACGCGGGCGGCGGCACGCCGGTGGTCCGGGACCGGAACTGGACGCGCTCCAGGGTGCCGTCCGGCCCGGGCACGCCGTTCCGCTCCAGCCGCAGCACCGCGATACGGCGCAGATACGTCTCGGCCAGCGCGCCGCGCAGGCCCGCCGGGCGGTCGCCGGAGTCGTGGGTGGCGAGGTAGAAGTCCCAGGCCCGGCGGAGCATGTTCTGCCGGGTGTGGCTCGGCAGCGGGTTGCCGTCGATGGCCCGGCCGTCCTCGGCGGACAGGTCGTACCAGCCGGTCGTGCGGACCTCGCCGTCCACCGTGCTCACCTGGGCGCGGACCTGGACGGCGACGTTCTGCTGGAGCGGATCGGGCGCGAACAGCTTCCAGTTCTGCTCGAACTCGGGGTAGATCCACTCGTCGACCGCGTCACCGTGCCGCTTCGTGACCGTGTTCGGCGGGGCGACGTGCAGGAACAGCATCCCCAGGTGGACGCAGACGGCCATCGCGACCACCGCGAGCGCGCACGCGGCGACGACCTGGTACCGCGGGGACAGCGCGGCCACACCGGCACAGGGCTCGGCGGGCTCCGCGGAACTCGCGCCCGCGCCTGACGGGACCGCGGCCGGCTTCCCGGTGCCGGCCGCCTCCGCCACGGCCCCGTCAGGCGTCCCGGCGGAGGGCCGCCGACCCGGCCCGTCCGGCCCCTGCCGGGTGCCCGAGCCCGTGTCGTACGCGTCCATCCCGCCTCGTTCCCGCATCGCTCCCGCCCGCCCCGCCCGCCCGGCACAGCCCTCACGGCACTCGAACCCGGCGCAGCGCTCACGGCACTCGAACGGGAACGGTACTCATCCCCGCCCGGCCGGACCCGGCCCTCGGCGGATCCGCCACCGTCCTTCCACAGGCGGCCCCGGCGGATCGTCCACAGCGGTTGACACCTTACGGCGCCCGTCTCACCATGGAATCGCACGAACCGAACGATCGGTCGGGAGATTGCTCCGGGCAGAGCCCAGGTCGAGGGGGACCACCTCATGGCGACAGCAGCAGCCGCGCAGCACACGGCCCGCACCCCGGCGTACGACGCGCAGGGCGCCGCCCCGGGCACGGACGGCGACACCACCGCCCTCGAGCGCGCCTTCGACGCGGCGGTCGCCGCCGACGAGCGCGTCGAACCGCGCGACTGGATGCCCGACGCCTACCGCGCGACCCTGATCCGCCAGATCGCCCAGCACGCCCACTCCGAGATCATCGGCATGCAGCCGGAGGCCAACTGGATCACCCGCGCGCCCTCCCTGCGCCGCAAGGCCATCCTGATGGCCAAGGTCCAGGACGAGGCCGGCCACGGGCTGTACCTGTACGGCGCGGCCGAGACCCTCGGCGTGAGCCGCGACGAGCTGCTCGACAAGCTCCACACGGGCCGCCAGAGGTACTCGTCGATCTTCAACTACCCCACGCTGACCTGGGCGGACGTCGGCGCGATCGGCTGGCTGGTGGACGGCGCCGCGATCACCAACCAGGTGCCCCTGTGCCGCTGCTCCTACGGCCCCTACGCGCGCGCGATGGTCCGCATCTGCAAGGAGGAGTCCTTCCACCAGCGCCAGGGCTACGAGCTGCTGCTGGCCCTCAGCCGCGGCACACCGCAGCAGCACGCGATGGCCCAGGACGCGGTCGACCGCTGGTGGTGGCCGTCGCTGATGATGTTCGGCCCGCCCGACGACGCCTCCCCGCACTCGGCGCGGTCGATGGCGTGGAAGATCAAGCGGCACTCCAACGACGAGCTGCGCCAGCGCTTCGTCGACATCTGCGTCCCGCAGGCCGAGTCCCTCGGCCTCACCCTCCCCGACCCGGATCTGAGGTGGAACGAGGAGCGGGGCCACTACGACTTCGGCCCCATCGACTGGGCGGAGTTCCAGGAGGTCCTCAAGGGCAACGGCCCCTGCAACGAACAGCGCCTGACCCAGCGCAGGCGGGCCCACGAGGAGGGCGCGTGGGTCAGGGAGGCCGCCGCGGCGTACGCCGCCAAGCACACCGCCGGCCACACCACCGAGCCCACCGGTGAGCGCGAGGAGGCGCACGCATGACACGGACGAGCGGCACCGACTGGCCCCTGTGGGAGGCCTTCGTGCGCTCGCGCCGCGGCCTGTCCCACACCCACGCGGGCAGCCTGCACGCGCCGGACGCCGAGCTCGCCCTGCGCAACGCCCGCGACCTGTACACCCGGCGCGGCGAGGGCGTCTCGATCTGGGTCGTGCCGTCGTCCGCGATCACCGCGTCCTCCCCCGACGAGAAGGACCCCTTCTTCGAACCGGCCGCCGACAAGCCGTACCGGCACCCGACGTTCTACGAGATCCCGGAAGGGGTGCAGCACCTGTGACCGCCCCCGCGTCCGGCACCTCCCCCACGACCGCCGCCGCCCTCGCCCTCGGCGACGACGCGCTGGTGCTCTCCCACCGCCTGGGCGAGTGGGCGGGCCACGCCCCCGTCCTGGAGGAGGAGGTCGCCCTCGCCAACATCGCCCTCGACCTGCTCGGCCAGGCCCGGGTGCTGCTGTCGATCGCCGGCGACGAGGACGAACTGGCCTTCCTGCGCGAGGAACGCGCCTTCCGCAACCTCCAGCTCGTCGAGCAGCCCAACGGCGACTTCGCCCACACCATCGCCCGCCAGCTGTACTTCTCCGCCTACCAGTACCTGCTCTACTCCGAACTGGCCGCCGGCGACGGCCCGTTCGCCCCCCTCGCCGCCAAGGCCGTCAAGGAGGTCGCCTACCACCGCGACCACGCCGAGCAGTGGACCCTGCGGCTCGGCGACGGCACGGACGTCAGCCACGCGCGCATGCGGCGGGCGTGCACCGCGCTGTGGCGGTTCACCGGCGAGATGTTCCGGCCGGTGGAGGGGGTCGACGCCGACTGGCCGGCGATGGAGGCGGCCTGGCTGGAGCGGGTGGAGGAGGTACTGCGCCGGGCCGGCCTCACGGTCCCCGACGGGCCGCGGTCGGGGGCGTGGTCGGCCGGAGCGGGCCGCCAGGGCCTACACACCGAGCCGTTCGGGCGGATGCTCGCCGAGATGCAGCACCTGCACCGCAGCCACCCGGGGGCGACATGGTGACGGCCACCCCCCGGGAGGCGGAACTCCTCGAACTCGCCGGCTCGGTCCCCGACCCCGAGCTGCCCGTGCTCACCCTGCGCGAGCTCGGCGTGGTGCGCGCGGTGCGCGTCCACGGCCCGGACGCGGCCGAGGTCGAGCTGACCCCGACCTACACCGGCTGCCCGGCGGTCGAGGCCATGTCCCTGGACATCCAGCGGGTCCTGCGCGCACACGGCATACGGGACGTCACCGTCCGCACGGTGCTCGCACCCCCGTGGTCGACGGACGACATCACGGCCGAAGGCCGCCGCAAGCTCCGCGAGTCCGGCATCGCCCCACCGCGCGTACGCCGGCCGGCCGGCCCGGTCCCCGTGCCCCTCGGCCCCACCCGCACCCGCACCCCGGCCCCGGCCGACGACCCGGGACAGGCCGTGCCCGCCCCCGCCCCCGTCCCCTGCCCGCACTGCGGATCGGCCGACACCGAGCTGCTCAGCCGCTTCTCCTCCACCGCGTGCAAGGCGCTGCGGCGCTGCCTGTCCTGCCGGGAACCGTTCGACCACTTCAAGGAGGTGTGATGGCCCGCTTCCACCGGCTGAAGGTGACCGCGGTCGACCGGCTCACCGACGACTCCGTGGCCCTCACCCTCGCCGTGCCCCCGGCCCTGCGCGAGGAGTACCGGCACACCCCGGGCCAGCACCTCGCCCTGCGCCGCACGGCCGACGGCCGGGAGACACGCCGCACCTACTCCATCTGCTCCCCGGCCCCCGGGGACGGCGAGGGCCCGCACGAGCTGCGGGTCGGCGTGCGCCTGGTCGAGGGCGGGGCCTTCTCGACGTACGCCCTGAAGGAGATCGTCGCCGGCGACGAACTGGAGGTGATGACCCCGGCCGGCCGTTTCACGCTGGAACCCGCACCCGGCCTGTACGCCGCGGTCGTCGGCGGCAGCGGCATCACCCCGGTGCTGTCGATCGTCTCCACGCTGCTGGCACGCGAGCCGCGGGCCCGGTTCTGCCTGGTCCGCAGCGACCGTACGGCCGCGTCGACGATGTTCCTGGAGGAGGTCGCCGACCTGAAGGACCGGTATCCGGACCGGCTGCACCTCGTGACGGTGCTCTCCCGGGAGGAGCAGCAGGCGGGCCTGCCGTCCGGCCGGCTGGACCGGGAGCGGCTGACCGGGCTCCTCCCGGCGCTGCTGCCGGTGGAGCGGGTGGACGGCTGGTTCCTGTGCGGGCCGTTCGGGCTGGTGCGGGAGGCCGAGCGGGCACTGCGCGGACTCGGCGTCCCGCGCCCGCGCATCCACCAGGAGATCTTCCACGTGGACGCCGGGGGCACGGCCGCCGCGGCACCGGCGCGCCCCGCCCCCGCGCACAGCACGGTGACCGCGCGGCTCGACGGCCGGGGCGGGACCTGGCCGGTCCGGGAGGGCGAATCACTCCTGGAGGCAGTGGTGCGCAACCGCCCCGACGCGCCCTACGCCTGCAAGGGCGGGGTGTGCGGGACCTGCCGGGCCCACCTGGTCTCGGGCGAGGTGCGGATGGACCGCAACTTCGCGCTGGAACCGGAGGAGACGGAGGCGGGATACGTCCTGGCGTGCCAGTCGCACCCCCTGACGGAGCGGGTGGAGCTGGACTTCGACCGCTGACGGCCGCCGGGAGGTGCCCGAGTCCCTGCCCCTGCCCCTGGTCCTGTCCCTGCCCTGGTCCTGGTCCTGGTCCCTAGAGGACGAACCCGTCCTCGCCCTTGGCGTTCACGACGGGCCGGCCCGCGGCGGCCCACTGCTGCATGCCGCCGTCGACGTTCACGGCGTCGACGCCCTGCTGGACCAGGTACATGGTGACCTGGGCCGAGCGCCCGCCGGAGCGGCAGATCACATGGACGCGGCCGTCCTGCGGCGCGGCCTCGGTCAGCTCGCCGTACCGGGCCACGAACTCGCTGAGGGGGATGTGCAGCGCACCCGCGGCGTGACCCGCCTCCCACTCGTCGTCCTCACGGACGTCCAGCAGGAAGTCGCCGTCCTTGAGGTCCGCGACCTCGACCGTGGGTACACCAGCTCCAAAACTCATACCCCCGACGCTACCGGAACGACCGGCCGGCACCACCCGGTCCTCCGCCGACCGGAAGACCGGCCGGAAGCCTGACCGGAAGACCGACCGGAAGCCTGATCAGGAGGTCTGCCCCAGCAGCGCCGCCAGCTCCGCCTCCCGCTCGGCCACCTGGTCCCGCAGCTGCCCGGCGATCTCGTCCAGCAGGCCGTCGGGGTCGTCGGGGGCCAGCCGGAGCATGGCGCCGATGGCGCTCTCCTCCAGCTCCTTGGCCACCAGCGTGAGCAGCTCCTTGCGCCGGGACAGCCACTCGAGGCGGGCGTACAGCTCCTCGCCGCGGCCGGGGCCCACCGTGAGCTCCGGTCCGGCGGCCCACTCCTGGGCCAGTTCACGCAGCTCCGCCTCGTCGCCCCGGGCGTAGGCGGCGTTCACCCGCGTGAGGAACTCCTCACGCCGCTTGCGCTCGGTGTCCTCCTGCGCCAGGTCGGGGTGGGCCTTGCGGACCAGTTCGCGGTAGAGCCTGCGGGCCTCCTCGCCGGGCCGCACCCGCTGCGGGGGCCGTACCGGCTGCTCGGTGAGCATCGCCGCGGCCTCCGGGAACAGCCCGTCCCCGTCCATCCAGCCGTTCAGCAGTTCCTCGACCCCGGGAATCGGCATCAGCCGGGCCCGCGCCTCGTCCGCCCGGCGCCGGTCCTCCGGATCGCCGGTGCGGGCGGCCCGGGCCTCCAGGATGCGGGCGTCCAGCTCCTCCAGCCGGGCGTACATCGGGCCCAGCTTCTGCTCGTGCAGCCGGGAGAAGTTCTCGACCTCGACGCGGAAGGTCTCCACGGCGATCTCGTACTCGATCAGCGCCTGCTCGGCGGCCCGCACGGCACGCTCCAGCCGCTCCTCCGGGCGGGACTGCTCAGCTTCCGGGGTCGTCACCCGACCAGCGTAGGCCACGGCCCGCACCCCTCCCCAAGATCCGCGGCCCTCCCCAAGAACCGCGGCCCTCCCCAAGAACCGCGCCCCTCCCCGAGAACCGCGACCCTCCCCAAGGTCCGCACCCCTGCACCCCTCCCCGAGAACCGCGACCCTCCCCAAGATCCGCGCCCTCCCCCGCCGACCGCTCCCCTTTCCGCCCTCACACCCCGGGCTCGGCGGCGATCCTCCCCGCCCGCACCGCCGCCACCAGCTCCGCGTGGTCCGCCTCGGTGCGGTCGGCGTAGGCGACGGCGAACGCGGCCACCGCCTCGTCCAGCTCGTCGTTCTTGCCGCAGTACCCGGCGAGCAGCCGGGGATCGGCGGTGTGGGAGTGGGCGCGCGCCAGGAGGGCACCGGTCATCCGGCCGTAGTCGTCGATCTGGCCGGCGGCCAGCGCGGCGGGGTCGACGCTGCCCTTGCGGTTGCGGAACTGACGTACCTGGAAGGGCCGCTCGCCGATCGTCGTCCAGCCCAGCAGCAGGTCGCTGACGACCTGCATGCACCGCTGCCCGAGCACCACCCGGCGCCCCTCGTGCCCCTCCTTGGGCACCTCGAAGCCGGCGGTGGCCAGGTGCGGCAGCAGCGCCGACGCCCGCGCCTCCTTGACCTGGAGGACCAGCGGCTCCCCCCAGTGGTCCAGGAGCAGGACCACGTACGACCGCGTGCCGACGCTGCCCGTGCCGACGACCCGGAACGCCACGTCCTGCACGGCGTACCGGGCCAGCAGCGGCAGCCGGTCCTCGGGCAGCGTCGCCAGGTACCGCTCCAGCGACGACACCACCGCCGCCGCCTCCGCGTCCGCGACGCGCCGCAGCACCGGCGGGGCGTCGACGAAGCGCCGTCCGCCGTCCTCGGTCTCCTCGGTCGACCTGGCCGCGAAGCGCCCGCTGGTGTTGGCCCGCGCCTTCTGTGCGACCCGCTCCAGGGTGCCGAGCAGGTCGTGGGCGTCGGTGTGGGAGACGAGTTCCTCGTCGGCGACGGCGTGCCACGCCTCCAGCGCCGGCAGTTTCGCCAGCAGCCGCAGGGTGCGCCGGTAGGCGCCGGCCGCGCCGTACGCCGCCTCGCGGCAGGTGTCCTCGTCCGCGCCGGCCTCCCGCCCCGCGAGCACCAGGGAGGCGGCGAGCCGTTTCAGGTCCCACTCCCAGGGGCCCGGCACGGTCTCGTCGAAGTCGTTCAGGTCGATGATCAGGCCGCCGCGCGCGTCCCCGTAGAGCCCGAAGTTCGCCGCGTGGGCGTCTCCGCAGATCTGGGCGCGTATCCCGGTCACCGGGGTGCGGGCCAGGTCGTACGCCATGAGGCCCGCCGCGCCGCGCAGGAACGCCAGCGGGGTGGCCGCCATCCGTCCCACCCGGATCGGGGTGAGCTCGGGAATCCGGCCGCGGTTGGACTCCTTGACCGCGGCGAGCGCGCCGGGACGCGCGGCGTCGAGGGCGAGCTCCGCGTGCGCGGACCGCGGCACACGCCCGCGCAGCGCCTTGCCCTCCGCCTTGCCCTCCGCTTTCGGCGACCCGGCACCGGGCCACCGCGCGAACCCCGGCACGACGGGAACGCGCGCCCCGGTTCCGGCCGCCGTGCCCGCCCCTGCCCCCGCCGACAGCACCTCGGTCATCCCGGGCCCTCCCCGTCATCCCACAGCGGCTGCCCCGCCTCGGCTCGGGCGCCGTCCGGCAGGCCGCGTTCCGTACACGGCGCCGACGCCGTCGCCGACGCGCCAAGACGGTACAACCCGGTGCCCCGGCCGTACACGGGCCGCCGGACGGCACCCGGGCGCGAGCCCCGCTCCGCGGGGAACCGGAGCAGCCCCCGGCCGTGAGATAGCTCACGCCCCGCCCCGCCGTGTCCCGGCCGCCGCGAGGCGCCGCCACCGCAGATCACGCAAACGAAGAACGGGCCCCTGCCGGTGACTTTCGTCACCGGCAGAGACCCGTCCATCGGTTCTCTCTGTGCGCGAGGGGGGAGTTGAACCCCCACGCCCTTGCGGGCACTGGAACCTGAATCCAGCGCGTCTGCCTATTCCGCCACCCGCGCATTGGGTGTGTCTTCCGGCTCCGTTCCTTTCGGCCCGGCGCCTTCCGACACCCAGAACATTAGCACGCCCGTGGGGGTGGGTTCACATCCCTTGGTCATCGGGCCCCGGTCGCCCCCGGGCCACCCCCGGGACGCCCCCGCAACACCCCCTCGGGCGGCCCTCCGTGTCCCGGCCGTCCCGACTGTCTCGACGCACACCCGTTCACGTATCAACCTCGTACCGGTCCCCTCCGTCTCCCCGGGAGCCGGGCGGAGTCCACAGCCGGGTGCGGGACACTGGTCTGCAGCCACCTCTACGATCCTGGGCAGGAGTACGGACAGCACCGCTCCTCCCGGCGTTCGAAGGGGAGCGCCGCAGGGAACTTCGTCAGGCGTCGGCGGCGTCGGCAGGCGTCGACACCGGTCGACCGGGCCGACAGGGGGAACCAGCCGATCGACCGGCGCGTGGATACGATCAGTAAGCAGTACCAAGTAAGCAGTACGCAGGTAAGCGGTACACAGGCAAGCAGTACGCAGGCAGGCAGTGCACAGGACGGCAGCGGCGGAGGAGGTGCCCCATGGGAGTCCTGAAGAAGTTCGAGCAGCGTCTCGAAGGTCTGGTCAACGGCACCTTCGCCAAGGTGTTCAAGTCCGAGGTGCAGCCCGTGGAGATCGCGGGAGCGCTCCAGCGTGAGTGCGACAACAACGCCACCATCTGGAACCGCGACCGCACGGTCGTCCCCAACGACTTCATCGTGGAGCTGAGCACGCCGGACTTCGAGCGGCTCAGCCCCTACTCCGGCCAGCTCGGCGACGAGCTGGCCGGCATGGTGCGCGACTACGCCAAGCAGCAGCGCTACACCTTCATGGGCCCGATCAAGGTCCACCTGGAGAAGGCGGACGACCTCGACACCGGCCTGTACCGGGTGCGCAGCCGTACGCTCGCCTCCTCCAGCAGCCAGCAGGCCCCCGGGGCTCCCGGGGCCCCCGCCGCGCCTCCGGCCGGCCGGCCCGGTGGCTACGGCTATCCGCCCGCCGCCCCGCCCGCGCCTCCCGCGGGCGTCCCGCCCATGCCGTCCGCGCCGCCGCCCGGCGCCCCGGCGGGACAGCCCGGCGGCTACGGCTACCCGCAGCCCGCCGGCGCCCCGCGGCCCCCGGCCGCCGGGGCCGCGCCCGGCGGGCGCACCCGCCACTGGATCGAGATCAACGGCGCCCGCCATCAGATCTCCCGCCCGACGATGGTGCTGGGCCGCAGCACCGACGCCGACGTGCGGATCGACGACCCCGGCGTGAGCCGCCGGCACTGCGAGATCCGGACCGGAACGCCCTCGACGATCCAGGATCTCGGATCCACCAACGGCATCGTGGTGGACGGGCAGCACACCACCCGCGCTACGCTCCGCGACGGCTCGCGGATCGTCGTGGGCAGTACCACCGTTATCTATAGGCAAGCCGAAGGGTGATCCGGGGGCAATGTCAGAGCTGACCCTCACGGTCATGCGGCTGGGTTTCCTGGCCGTACTGTGGCTGTTCGTGATCGTGGCCGTGCAGGTCATCCGCAGCGATCTGTTCGGCACGCGCGTCACCCAGCGCGGGTCGCGACGGGACGCGGGCCGTGCGCAGCAGGCCGCGCGCCAGACGCCGCCTCCGCAGCGCCAGCAGGCGAGCGGGGGCCGGGCGCGGCGCAACGCCCCCACCAAGCTGGTGGTGACCGAGGGCACGCTCACCGGCACCACCGTCGCCCTGCAGGGCCAGACCATCACCCTGGGCCGGGCGCACGACTCCACGATCGTGCTGGACGACGACTACGCCTCCAGCCGCCATGCCAGGATCTACCCGGACCGCGACGGCCAGTGGATCGTCGAGGACCTGGGCTCCACCAACGGCACCTACCTGGACCGGACCCGGCTGACGACCCCCACACCGATTCCGCTGGGCGCGCCGATCCGCATCGGCAAGACCGTCATCGAACTGCGGAAGTAGTGCCACGTCATGAATGAGCGCGAGCGGAGCGAGCACGCGGCGGCGGTCCCCCGCGAGGACCCCGGCGCGCTCCCGACCGGAGGGTGGGCAGTGTGGCCCGACACGACCGGCTGCATGCGGAGCCGACGGGCGAGGTGCGCATGAGTCTGTCACTGCGCTTCGCCGCCGGATCCCACAAGGGCATGATCCGGGAGGGCAACGAGGACTCCGGTTACGCCGGTCCCCGGCTGCTCGCCATCGCCGACGGCATGGGCGGCCAGGCGGCCGGCGAGGTCGCCTCCTCCGAGGTGATCTCCACCATCGTCCCCCTCGACGACGACGTACCCGGTTCCGACATCCTCACCTCCCTCGGCACCGCCGTCCAGCGGGCCAACGACCAGCTGCGCCAGATGGTGGAGGACGACCCCAGCCTGGAGGGCATGGGGACCACGCTGACCGCGCTGCTGTGGACCGGGCAGCGGCTCGGGCTCGTCCACGTCGGCGACTCGCGCGCGTACCTGCTGCGCGACGGCGTGCTGACGCAGATCACGCAGGACCACACCTGGGTGCAGCGCCTCGTCGACGAGGGGCGCATCACCGAGGAGGAGGCGAACACGCATCCGCAGCGGTCGCTGCTGATGCGGGCGCTGGGCAGCGGCGACCACGTCGAGCCCGACCTGTCGATCCGCGAGGTCCGCGCCGGCGACCGGTACCTGATCTGCTCCGACGGGCTGTCCGGGGTCGTCTCCCACCAGACGCTGGAGGACACCCTCGCCAGCTACCAGGGCCCCCAGGAGACCGTGCAGGAGCTGATCCAGCTCGCGCTGCGCGGCGGCGGGCCCGACAACATCACCGTCATCGTCGCCGACGTCCTCGACCTGGACACCGGTGACACCCTCACCGGGCAGCTGTCCGACGCCCCGGTCGTGGTCGGCGCCGTCGCCGAGAACCAGAGCCAGATCGGCGACAACGGCATCATGCAGACCCCGGCCGGCCGCGCCGCCGGCCTCGGCCGCCACGCGCGCGGCCAGGGCGGCGGGGGCGGCGAGTTCGGGCCGCCCGGCAGCGGTGACACCACGGGCTTCGTCCCGGCGGGCGGTTTCGGCGAGTACGGCGAGGCCGACCTCACCAAGCCGAACAAGAGCCGCAAGTGGCTCAAGACCTCCTTCTCCGTCGTGCTCGCCCTCGCCGTGGTCGGCGGCGGCCTCTACGGCGGCTGGCGCTGGACGCAGACCCAGTACTACGTCGGCGCCAAGGACGGGCACGTCGCGCTGTACCGGGGCATCAGCCAGGACCTGGCCTGGGTGTCGCTGTCGAAGGTGGAGAAGGACCACCCCGAGATCGAACTCAAGTACCTGCCGCCCTACCAGCAGAAGTCTGTGAAGGCGACCATCGCCGAGGGCGGCCTGAAGAACGCCCAGGCGAAGATCGAAGAGCTGTCGGTACAGGCCTCCGCCTGCCGGAAGCAGGCCGAGCGGCGTGCCGCGGAAAGCGAGAACAACGCGAAGACGGGTGAAGGCGAGGCCGGGGGGACCACGGGGGCCTCCCGCATCTCCTTCCCGTCCAAGGCCACGCCGTCGCCGGACCCGTCGGGTTCGCCGTCGGCGTCCGCGCCGACCCCGTCGTCACCGTCTTCGTCCACGACCGCACCCACTCTCGACCCCGGCCCCAGCCTGTCGGAGGAAGAGCAGAAGGTCGTCTCGCGGTGCGGTAAGCAGTAGGCAAGCCGTGAGAGGCCCTGTTACACGATGAGCAGTACGAACGCATCGCACTCGCCGACGCACCACACGTCCACGATCGGCGCGATCGGCGCGCCCAGCCGCCGCAACACCGAGCTCGCGCTGCTGGTGTTCGCCGTCGTCATCCCGGTCTTCGCCTACGCCAACGTGGGCCTGGCCATCAACGACGAGGTGCCCGCCGGCCTGCTGAGCTACGGGCTCGGCCTCGGCCTGCTGGCCGGCGTCGGCCATCTCGTCGTACGGAAGTTCGCCCCGTACGCGGACCCGCTGCTGCTGCCGCTGGCCACGCTGCTGAACGGGCTCGGGCTGGTCGCCATCTGGCGGCTGGACCAGTCCGAACTGCTGCAGTCGCTGCCCACCTTCGTCACGGCCGCGCCCCGGCAACTGCTGTACACCGCGCTGGGCATCGCCCTGTTCATCGTGGTGCTGATCTTCCTGAAGGACCACCGCGTCCTGCAGCGCTACACGTACATCTCGATGTTCGTCGCCCTGGTGCTGCTGATCCTGCCGCTGGTGCCGGGCCTGGGCACGGACGTCTTCGGCGCGAAGATCTGGATCAAGATCCCCGGCCTGGGCACCCTCCAGCCCGGTGAGTTCGCGAAGATCGTCCTCGCCGTCTTCTTCGCCGGCTACCTGATGGTCAAGCGGGACGCGCTGGCGCTGGCCAGCCGCCGCTTCATGGGGCTGTACCTGCCGCGCGGCCGCGACCTCGGCCCGATCCTCGTCGTCTGGGCGATCTCGATCCTGATCCTGGTCTTCGAGACCGACCTCGGCACCTCGCTGCTCTTCTTCGGCATGTTCGTGATCATGCTGTACGTCGCCACCGAGCGGACCAGCTGGATCGTCTTCGGTCTGCTGATGTCCGCCGTCGGCGCGGTCGGCGTGGCCAGCTTCGAACCGCACATCCAGCAGCGTGTGGACGCCTGGCTCGACCCGATGCGCGAGTACACGCTCTCCCGCCAGGGCATCAGGGGCCACTCCGAGCAGGCCATGCAGGCGCTGTGGGCGTTCGGCTCCGGCGGCACCCTCGGCACCGGCTGGGGCCAGGGCCACTCCGACCTGATCCGCTTCGCCGCCAACTCCGACTTCATCCTCGCCACCTTCGGCGAGGAGCTCGGCCTGGCCGGCATCATGGCGCTGCTGCTGCTGTACGCGCTGATCGTGGAGCGCGGCGTGCGCACCGCCCTCGCCGCCCGCGACCCCTTCGGCAAGCTGCTCGCCATCGGCCTGTCCGGTGCCTTCGCGCTCCAGGTCTTCGTCGTCGCCGGCGGTGTGATGGGCCTCATCCCGCTGACCGGTATGACGATGCCGTTCCTGGCGTACGGCGGTTCCTCCGTCATCGCCAACTGGGCCCTGATCGGCATCCTGCTGCGCATCAGCGACACCGCGCGCCGTCCGGCCCCCGCTCCCGCCGCCAACCCCGACGCCGAGATGACCCAGGTGGTCCGCCCGTCATGAACAAGCCCCTGCGCCGTATCGCGATCTTCTGCGGCCTGCTGGTCCTCACGCTGCTCATCCGGGACAACTGGCTCCAGTACGTCAAGGCCGACAGCCTGAAGAACGACGAGCACAACCGCCGCGTCGCCATCGCCCGCTACGCCACCCCGCGCGGCGACATCATCGTCGACGGCAAGGCCATCACCGGGCACGCGACGACCGAGGGCGACTTCAAGTACAAGCGCACCTACAAGGACGGCGCGATGTGGGCGCCGGTGACCGGGTACGTCTCGCAGGTCTACGGCGCCACCCAGCTGGAGGCCATCGACGACGGCATCCTCACCGGCAACGACGACCGGCTCTTCTTCCGCAACACCCTCGACATGATCACGGGCAAGCCGAAGGAGGGCGGCAACGTCGTCACCACCCTCAACGCCGCCGCGCAGAAGGCCGCCTACAACGGCCTGAAGGCGCAGGGCGGCAAGGGCGCCGTGGTCGCCCTGGAGCCGTCCACCGGCAAGATCCTGGCGCTGGCCTCCTTCCCGTCGTACGACCCGTCGACGATCGCGGGCGACGGCGCCTCGGACGGCGAGGCGTGGCAGAAGCTCCAGAAGAAGAACAACCCGGCCGACCCGATGCTGAACCGGGCGCTGCGCGAGGTCTACCCGCCCGGCTCCACCTTCAAGGTGGTCACCGCCGCGGCGGCCCTGGAGCACGAGAAGTACACGGACGCGGACGAGAAGACCGACACCCCGCTGCCGTGGATCATGCCGGGCACCACCACCCCGCTGAAGAACGAGGGCAACATCCCCTGCGAGAACGCCACCCTGCGGGTCGCCCTCCAGTACTCCTGCAACACCGTCTTCGGCAAGATCGGCGCCGACCTCGGCAACGACAAGATGCTGGAGACGGCGAAGAAGTTCGGCTTCACCGAGGAGCAGTTCACTCCGGTGCGCGCCACCGCGTCGGTCTTCTCCGACGACATGAACGACTCGCAGACCGCGCTGTCCTCGATCGGCCAGTTCAACACCGCGGCCACGCCGCTGCAGATGGCCATGGTCGCCTCGGCCGTCGCCAACAACGGCACGCTGATGAAGCCGTACATGGTCGACGAACTCCAGGCCCCGAACCTCGACACCATCGAGAAGACGGACCCCGAGGAGTACAGCAAGCCGCTCTCCCCGGAGAACGCGCAGATCCTCCAGTCGATGATGGAGACCGTCGTCAAGGACGGCACCGGCAAGAACGCGCAGATCCCCGGCGTCACCGTCGGCGGCAAGACCGGTACCGCCCAGCACGGCGTCGAGAACAGCGAGAACCCCTACGCCTGGTTCATCTCGTACGCCAAGCAGGCCGACGGCAGCTCCCCGGTCGCCGTCGCCGTGGTCGTCGAGGACGAGAACGCCAACCGTGACGACATCTCCGGCGGCGGTCTCGCGGCGCCGATCGCGAAGAGCGTGATGCAGGCCGTCGTCAACGGCAAGAAGTGAGGTCGCGGCGGCGACCGCGGTACGACGCGTGAGCGGGACGTCACGCGCGGCCGGGCGGGAGAAGACCCGGCCGCGCGTGACTCCGCTCACGTCCGCCGCACATCGGTGCACGTTGCGATACCGGTCCTGTATCGGGTAACGGACTTTGGCCAGGTCACACAAAGCGAGCCGGGTACGGTAGGCCCGGACGGCAGTCTCCGGCCGCACACGCGTGCCGGTCGGGACCGACGGAGAGGGCTGGTAGGTAACCATGGAAGAGCCGCGTCGCCTCGGCGGCCGGTACGAGCTGGGCCAGGTGCTCGGCCGCGGTGGCATGGCGGAGGTCTACCTCGGACATGACACCCGTCTCGGCCGCACCGTGGCGGTGAAGACGCTGCGCGCGGACCTCGCGCGCGACCCCACCTTCCAGGCCCGGTTCCGCCGGGAGGCCCAGTCGGCCGCCTCGCTCAACCACCCCGCGATCGTCGCGGTCTACGACACGGGCGAGGACTACATCGACGGGGTCTCCATCCCGTACATCGTCATGGAGTACGTCGACGGCTCCACCCTGCGCGAACTGCTGCACAGCGGCCGCAAGCTGCTGCCGGAGCGGGCCATGGAGATGACCGTCGGCATCCTCCAGGGCCTGGAGTACGCCCACCGCAACGGCATCGTCCACCGCGACATCAAGCCGGCCAACGTCATGCTGACGCGGGGCGGCCAGGTCAAGGTGATGGACTTCGGCATCGCCCGCGCCATGGGCGACGCCGGCATGACGATGACGCAGACGGCCGCGGTGATCGGCACCGCCCAGTACCTCTCCCCGGAGCAGGCCAAGGGCGAGCAGGTCGACGCCCGCTCCGACCTGTACTCCACCGGCTGCCTGCTGTACGAGCTGCTGACCGTCCGGCCCCCCTTCGTCGGGGACTCCCCGGTCGCGGTCGCCTACCAGCACGTGCGGGAGGAACCGCAGGCGCCGAGCGTCTTCGACCCCGAGATCACGCCCGAGATGGACGCGATCGTGCTGAAGGCGCTGGTCAAGGACCCCGACTACCGGTACCAGTCGGCCGACGAGATGCGCGCCGACATCGAGGCATGCCTCGACGGCCAGCCGGTCGCCGCCACGGCCGCGATGGGCGCCATGGCCGCGGCGGGCTACGGCGGTTACCCCGACGACCAGCAGACGACGGCCCTGCGCTCCGACGGCGGCGGGCACGGACACGCCACCACGGTCCTGCCCCCGATGAACCCGGACGACGGCGGCTACGGCTACGACGACCGCCCCGACCGGCGCCGCCAGAAGAAGTCGTCCACCTCCACGGTCCTGCTGGTCGTGGCGGGCATCCTCGTCCTCGTCGGCGCCATCCTGATCGGCAAGTACGTGGTCAGCGGGAGCGGCGGAGCGGGCGACGACCCGGTCGCCGTGCCGAACCTCGTCGGCCAGACGCAGGAGGACGCCACGAAGCTGCTCACCAACGTCGACCTGAAGCTGGGAACGGTCACGCGCAAGCCCTGCGAGGAACAGCCCAAGGGCAAGGTCTGCGAGCAGGACCCGGCCCAGGGCACCGAGGTCGACAAGCAGGAGACGGTCAACCTGGTGGTGTCGACGGGCGCGCCGAAGATCGCGGTGCCGAACGTGATCGGGATGAGCCTCGAAGAGGCACAGTCGAAGCTCGAGGGCGACGACTACCAGTTCAAGGTGGAGACGGAGGAGCGCGAGTCCTCGGACGAGCCGGGCACCGTCCTCGACCAGAGCCCCGTCTCGGGCAAGGAGGTGGAGAAGGGATCGACGATCACCCTCACCATCGCCAAGGCCGTGGAGAAGTCCACGGTGCCGGACGTCGTCGGCCAGTCGAGCTGTGAGGCCGCGCAGGCGCAGATGACGGCCAACGGCCTGGTCGGCAACTGCTCCGAGCAGGAGACCGACGACCCCAACCAGGTCGGCAAGGTCATCTCCACCACGCCGCAGGCCGGCCAGCAGGTCGACAAGGGCTCGCCGGTGCAGATCGTCATCGGCAAGGCCAAGGCGGCCGAGCAGGTCCAGGTGCCGGGCAACCTGGGGGGCATGTCCCTCAAGGACGCCCGCAAGGCCCTCCAGGACGCGGGCCTCCAGGTCGGCAACGTCGCCCCCTCCCAGGACGAGAACGCCTTGGTCGTCACGTCGGACCCGGCCCCGGGCACCCCGGTCGACAAGGGCACCGCGGTGAACCTGATCACCGCGGGCCCCACCGACCGAGGCAACGGTGACGACAACGACAACGGCGGTTTCATCGGCGGCCTTCGCAGCAGGGACTGACACCGCCCCGGCGCCCGGCGGAAAGAGCCCCGGTCCCTTTGAGGGACCGGGGCTCTCGTCGTGTCCGCCCCCGCATCGAACGTGTCTTCATATGTCATGACTCGTTGCCCCTGGGCGACCGCGACCCCACCGGAAGCCAAGGAGTGGCCATGATCAACGAGACGGCGCTGCTGGAATCACCGACCCTTCGCAGCAGCGTGCTGGACCGCACGGACGTACTCGACCGCGTGAAGGCACTGTCCCTGCTGCCGGACGGGATGCATGTGACGACGGCGATGGTGGCGGCGTACTTCGAAGTGAGCCGCAAGACCATCGAGTCGCTGGTGCTCGATCACCGGGAAGAACTGACCGGCAACGGATACCGCGTCTTGTCAGGTACAGAACTGACCTCCTTCAAGGAGGTCAGTGGGATCCAGTCGCGCTCCCGATCCCTCGCGCTGTACCCCCGCCGCGCCGTCCTCAACATCGCCATGCTGCTCCGGGACAGCGACGTCGCACGTCAGGTGCGTGTGTACCTCCTCGACATGGAGTACCGGACGCGCCCACAGCCTGTGGAAAACCCGTCCCTCATCGATCTCGCAGCCCTCGACGACCGCATCGACCGGCGCATCACCCACATCCTCGGCAAGACCGTCGTCCCCCTGTTCAACATCCTGATCGAGACATCGGGCGAGCACAGGAGGGAACTGCTCGCCCTCCGGGCAGGCGTCCAGCGCATCGAGAAGCGGCTGCGGCAGCACCACGCCCGCCTGCGGAGACTGGAGAGCCCGCGATAGGACCGCCCCAGCGCCGGAGCCCTGGCCTCCAGGGCTCCGGCGCTGGGCACACGCGAAGGCCCGAAGCCGCGCAGGGAAGGTGCCGGCTTCGGGCCTCCGTCACGCCGGACGGCTCACCGCAGCTCCTGCGGCGGCGTCCGCTCGCCGTCCACCTTCTCCACCCGCTCCAGCTCGCCCCAGACGATGTACCGGTACCGGCTCGTGTAGACCGGCGTGCAGGTCGTCAGCGTGATGTAGTGGCCGGCCTTCTTCTTCCCGGACTCCTCGGGGATCGGGGCGAGGACGTCGACGTTGTACTTCGAGGTCTCGGGCAGGGTGGCGTAGACCTTGTAGACGTACCACTTGTCCTTGGTCTCGAAGACGATCGGGTCGCCCTTCTCGATCTTGTCGATGCCGTGGAACTTGGCCCCGTGCCCGTCGCGGTGGGCGGCCAGCGAGAAGTTGCCCTTCTCGCCCGTCATCGGCAGGGTCGCCTTCACGGGATCGGTGTAGTACCCGGCCACGCCGTCGTTGAGGACCTTCATCGACGTGCCCTTCTCGACGAGGATGTCGTCCTTCGTCATCGAGGGGACGTGCAGGAAGCCGATGCCGGCCTTGGTGTCCAGCTCGCCGGGGCCGGTGTCCCTGCCCTGCATCCAGGTGTCGCGGACCTTGTCGGCCTGCTGGTTCGCGGCGCGGTCCGCGACCACGTTCGTCCACCACAGCGAGTAGACGACGAACAGGCCCAGCACCAGGCCCGCGGTGATGAGGAGTTCGCCGAAGACGCTGACCACCAGGGCGATCCGCCCCCGCCCGCGGCGGCGACGCGCGGGCGGCGTGGTGCCGGGCGCGTCGGTGTGCTCTTCGTGATCCGTTTCGGTGGTCGCTGCCACTGGTCATCTGCCCTTAATTGACGAGCGCATCCGGCTTGCCCTTGCTGCGCGGCCGTTCCTCGACCATCTTGCCCCAGACGATCAACCGGTACTTGCTGGTGAACTCCGGTGTGCAGGTGGTGAGGGTGATGTAGCGGCCGGGCTGCGTGAACCCCGACCCCCGGGGGATGGGATCGAGGACGCTGACGTTGGCCGGCGACGTCACCGGCAGCATGGAGGCCATCTTGTAGACGAAGTACTTGTCCTGCGTCTCGACGACGATCGCGTCGCCGGGCGACAGGCGGTTGATGTAGCGGAACGGTTCGCCGTGTGTGTTGCGGTGACCCGCGAGCCCGAAGTTGCCGGTCTTGTCCTCCGGCATCGCCGTCTTCAGCGGGCCCGAGCCGCCGTAGTGGCCGACCATGCCCCGGTCCAGCACGCCCTTGCTGCTGACGCCCTCGGCGATCGGCACCACCACGTCCAGCTTCGGGATGTGCAGGAGGGCGAAGCCCTGCCCCGGCTCGAAGGTGCCCGGGTTGCGCTTGCCCTCGGCCCAGTCGTCCTGGAGGCTGCTGGCCGCCTTGTCCGCCTGCGCGTGCGCGCGGACGTTCGTCCACCACAGCTGGTAGGTGACGAACAGCAGCATCAGCACGCCGGTCGTGATGAACAGCTCGCCGATCACCCGGCTCGCGATCACCCCCGCGCTCGGCTTGCGCGCCCGGGCCTGGCGGCGTGCCTCGACGCGCGACAGGGGCGCCTGGGACGCCTCGGGCGCCTCGGTGTCGCGCGAGGCGCCCGGCCCCGGGGTCTCGGGGCGGGCCGCGCCCCCGTGACGCCCGTGGCGCCGCCTGGCGGCCTTCCTGCGGGCCGCGCGGCCCGCCGAGGGCGGGTCGGCGGCGGCAGGGCTCGCGGACGGGGAGGCACCGGATGCCGGGCGTACGGCCGCGCCGGAGGAACCGGCCACCCGCAGGGCGACCGTCTCGTCGTCCGCGGGGGGTTCGTACATCGGGTGGAGAAGCGGATCGCGGGAGGAGCCGAGCGGATCGCGGGAGGAGCCGAGCGGATCGCGGGAGGAGCCGAGCGGACCGTGGGAGGAGCCGTACGGCTCCTGAGCCGCGGCGTACGGCTCACCGGCCCCGGCGTACGGCTCACCAGTCCCGGCGTACGGCTCACGGGACGCCGCGTACGGCTCACCAGTCCCGGCGTACGGCTCACGGGACGCCGCGTACGACTCACCGGCCTCGGCGTACGGCTCACCGGCCGCCTGATACGTCTGCTCCCCCGGCCGGCCGGGGTACGTCCCCTCGGCCGGGGCGTACGCCCCCTCGCCGTACCAGCCCTCCCCGAACGCGCCCGGGTCCCCGTACGGCTGCCGCGCGTACGAGGTGCCCTGGTCGCCGGCGCCGCCGTGGCCGTCCGCGCCGGACTCGCGCTCGGGGCGCAGCGCGGTCACGCCGTGGCCCTGCCCACCACCGGGGCGAGCCCCGCCGACCTCGCCACCGCGCCCTCGTCGCCGCACTCCGCCAGCCAGTTGGCCAGCATCCGGTGGCCGTGTTCGGTCAGCACCGACTCGGGGTGGAACTGCACGCCCTCGACGGGCAGTTCCCGGTGACGCAGGCCCATGATGATGCCGTCCCGGGTGCGGGCCGTGACCTCCAGCTCGGCCGGCACGGTCGCGGGCTCGGCGGCCAGGGAGTGGTAGCGCGTCGCGGTGAAGGGCGAGGGCAGCCCGGCGAAGACGCCCTTGCCCTCGTGCTCCACCGGCGAGGTCTTGCCGTGCAGCAGCTGCGGCGCCCGGTCCACCACACCGCCGTACGCCACCTGCATCGACTGCATGCCGAGGCAGACGCCGAAGACGGGCACCCCGGTCGCCGCGCAGTGCCGCACCATGTCGACGCACACGCCGGCCTGTTCGGGCGTCCCCGGGCCCGGCGACAGCAGCACGCCGTCGAAGCCGTCCCGGGCGTGCGCGGTCGACACCTCGTCGTTGCGCAGCACCTCGCACTCGGCGCCCAGCTGGTACAGGTACTGCACCAGGTTGAAGACGAAGCTGTCGTAGTTGTCGACGACGAGAATCCGTGTGCTCACTGGTCGTCCACCGTCACATCGTTGAAGGGCAGCAGGGGTTCGGCCCACGGAAAGACGTACTGGAACAGCCCGTAGACCACGGCCAGCACCAGCACGATCGAGAGCAGCGCCTTCACCCACGCGTTCCCCGGCAGATGCCGCCAGATCCAGCCGTACATGCCGTCCCTTCCGTCGCACCACGGCACCAGACTCACGCCGTACGGGACCAGACTAACGGCGCCGGGCGCCCGATTCCCCGGCCTCCACGGGCTGGACCGGATCGGGGCGCCGGGTCATGCCACGGGCCGGGCGGTCATGCCACGGGCCGGGCGTAGTGCAGGTCGACCGCGCCGGGGTAGCCGGGCAGGGTCACCGTCCCCTCGTCCTCGACCTTCCAGCCGAGTCCGTACACGTTGACGTACACCATGTAGTTCTGGATCGCCGGGGCCTCGGCGAGGGCCCGCTTCAGCTTCTCCGGGTCACCGACCGCCGTGATCTTGTACGGCGGTGAGTAGACGCGGCCCTGGAGGATCAGCGTGTTGCCCACGCAGCGCACGGCGCTGGTGGAGATCAGCCGCTGGTCCATGACCTTGATGCCCCGGGCGCCGCCCTGCCACAGGGCGTTCACCACGGCCTGGAGGTCCTGCTGGTGGATCACCAGGTAGTCGGGCTGCGGCTCGGGATAACCGGGCAGCTTGGCGGTGGCGTCCGGTGGGGCGTCGTCGAGCGTGACGGTGATCGCCTCGCCCGTCAGTTTCTGCGTGCCCGCCTTCTTCTCCAGGTCCGCGAGCTTGTCGTCCTCGGCTTTCGTGCTGCCGTCGTCGCGTTCGGCGAGGGATTCGATCTCGTGGCGCAGTGCCGCGTTGGACTCGTCGAGTTCGCCGTTGTTGCGGCTGCGCTCGTGGATGAGATCGGACAGCTTCAGCAAAGAGCTGTCCGTACGGATATTGGTGCCTTTGGCAGTGTTGAAACTGGTGAAGAAAAGGAGGCCCGCGAGAGCGAAGACCCCTGCCGTGAGGACCCGCACCGGGCGGAATCGGCGCCTGCGGGCAGGACTGGATCCCGCTGCGGGGGAGTCGGCAGAATTGCTCAACGTACCCTTATCTCCTTCGGCGCCACGGAAGCACTACGCTAACGGACGCCCGGGGGAGCGCTCTTCCGTCCCCTTGTACCGCTTGTACGTTGCCCCGAGCCCGACCCAGTTACCTGCGCGGCCACGCAGCGCATCGACAGGAGAGACCCTCGTGCCGAAGTCACGTATCCGCAAGAAGGCCGACTACACGCCGCCGCCGGCGAAGCAGGCGACCGCCCTCAAGATGAACAGCCGCGCCTGGGTCGCGCCCGTCATGCTGGCCATGTTCGTCATCGGGCTCGCCTGGATCGTCGTCTTCTACGTCACCGACGGCTCGCTCCCGATCGACAAGCTGGACAACTGGAACATCGTGGTCGGCTTCGGGTTCATCGCCGCCGGATTCGGCGTTTCCACGCAGTGGAAGTAGCGGCCGCCTTCCACTGAACGCGGCGCCGCCCAGCGCCACCCGGTACCGTCCAGGGCCGGCCCAGCGCCATTCCAGAGCCACCCAGTGCCCTCCAGGGCCTCCAGGGCCGTCCACCGAGTTATCCACAGGTTTTCCACATGGGGAAAAGAAACGATGATCTGTGGATAACCAAACGGGAGGCCGACGTGGGCGCGAGGGAACAACTGCAAATCGAAAACATGTTCGCCCCCTGCCTGACCTGCGGAAACGCGGGTGAGTGACAGGGGGCACATGTGTTCCCGCACCGTGTGCACAAGAGTGGACACACCCTGTGGACAACGGGCGCTCAGGTGAGCTGGCCCGTCCTCAACAGGGACAGCGCGATGACGACGACGAGGACCAGCGCACAGGTCCCGTACTGGACGAGCGTCCGCCGCTCGCGCGGGGCGTGCACCAGGCCGTAACCGATCACGACACCGGCGACGAGGCCGCCGATGTGGGCCTGCCAGGCGATGTTGCTCCAGCCGAAGGTGACGATCAGGTTGATCACCAGCAGGGCGACGACCGGGCGCATGTCCTGGTTGAGCCGGCGCATGAGGACGGCGGTCGCGCCGAACAGGCCGAAGATCGCGCCCGAGGCGCCGAGCGAGGGCTGGTTGGGCGCGGCGATGAGGTACGTCAGCGCGCTTCCGGCCAGCCCGGAGAGGAAGTACAGCGCGAGGTAGCGGGCACGGCCGAGGGCCGCTTCGAGCGGACCGCCGATCCACCACAGGCTGAGCATGTTGAACAGCAGGTGGAGATAGCCGCCGTGCAGGAACATCGAGGTCAGCAGCCGGTACCACTGGCCCTCGGCGACGCCCTCCACGGAGTCCAGCACCGGGACGTACGCCTGTCCGAGGAGGGTGAAGCGGTCGGTGAAGCGGTCACCGGCGGCGAGCTGGGCCAGGAAGAGGGCGAGGTTGACGCCGATGAGCACCTTGGTGACCAGGCGGGGATCGTCGGCGATCGTCCCGCCGGCCAGGGTGCGGGGCCGGGAGGCGTCCGGGGCGTGCCCGGTGCCGGAGCCCGCGCGGACGCAGTCGGGGCACTGGAAGCCGACGGAGGCGTCGACCATGCACTCGGGGCAGATCGGCCGCTCGCAGCGGGTGCAGCGGACGCCGGTCTCGCGGTCCGGGTGGCGATAGCAGGTGGGCAGGGACCGGGCGTCCCTCGAACCGGTGTCCTCCGGGCCGCGCGGGCTGCCGGGCGCCTGATCCATGAGATCCCCTCGGTGTCTGCGGGCAATGCACCGCCCCGCTCATCCTTACGGACGAGCGGGGCGTTTGGTTCCCTGCTGGTTCCCTGCGCAAGAACTCGGGCTCAGCCCTCGCGCGTCTCGATGACGACCGACTCGATGACGACGTCCTTGACCGGGCGGTCGGTGCGCGGGTTGGTCTGGGTGGTGGCGATGGAGTCCACGACCTTCTGGCTGGCCTCGTCGACGACCTCACCGAAGATGGTGTGCTTGCGGTTCAGCCACGTCGTCGGGGCGACGGTGATGAAGAACTGCGAGCCGTTGGTGCCCGGGCCGGCGTTGGCCATCGCCAGCAGGTAGGGCTTGTCGAAGGACAGGTCCGGGTGGAACTCGTCCTCGAACTTGTAGCCGGGACCACCGGTGCCGTTGCCCAGCGGGTCACCGCCCTGAATCATGAAGCCGCTGATCACCCGGTGGAAGACCGTGCCGTCGTAGAGCTTGTCCGTGGACTTCTTGCCGGTGGCCGGGTGGGTCCACTCCCGCTCGCCCTTGGCGAGCTCGACGAAGTTCTTGACCGTCTTGGGGGCGTGGTTCGGCAGGAGCCGGACGTCGATGTCGCCGTGGTTGGTCTTCAAGGTGGCGTAAAGCTGCTCAGCCACGATCTGCCTTCCGTTGTCTTCCTGTGACTCCCTGATCCTCGCACGCCCCGCGCCGCACGTCGCCCGGCAGGCGGCCACACGTCGCCCGGCAGACGGTCCCGCGTCGTCCGGCAGACGGTCCCGCGTCGTCCGGCAGACGGCCACACGTCGTCCGGCAGGCACGTGCGGCGGAAATCCGGACGAGAAGTCGCGGGTCGGGAGCGCGGCACGGCGATCCGTGGCATGGTCGACGACAAGCTCCCGTTGCTCCTTGTTCATCCGCCTTTGTAGTCGATCTTTGCAGTTGATCCGCTCTTGACCGCCGCAGATGTTCCGGGATCACCCGGGATGATCCGGAGTCCGGTCGGGTGACCCGGATGCCCGTCCACGCATGCCTGGCGCCACGGCGGCAGGCATGATCCGTAAAAGGGTGGAAAGTCGAATTACCGTACGCCACCGAGGAGGAGGAACCCGTGACCCGCATCGACAGCGTGCGCGCCGCGACCGGTTCGGCGAAGGACAGCGTGCTGCACGCCGCGGACGTGGTGGCGCCCTACGCCGACACGGCCAAGGAAAGGGCCGCCCACTACGCACACGAGGCGCGCGTACGGCTGGCGCCCAAGGTGTCGCAGGCCACCGGACAGGCCCGGCTCCAGTACGGCGCGCATGTCGCGCCGCGTCTGGAGGTCGCCCGCGCACAGGCCCTTGCCCATGTGCCGCCGAAGGTCGACCAGGCCGCCCAGGAGGCCGCCATCCGTACGCGCCAGGCCGCCCGGCAGGCGGCCCTCTATTCCCGGCCGATGATCGAGCAGGCGGTGGCCGCGGCCGGCCCCGTCCGGGACGAGGCGACGGCGCGCGGCGCCGCCGCGCTGGCCGCCCTGCGGGGACAGGTCACGGCCCAGGAGATCCAGAAGCTCGTCCGCAAGCACGAACGGCGGGCGAAGGCCGGTCGCGTCGTCAAGATCCTGGCAGTGGTGGGCGTCGTCGCGGGTGGCGCCTTCGCCGCCTGGAAGTGGTGGGACAAGCAGGCCAACCCGGACTGGCTGGTGGAGCCGCCCGCGGCCACGGAGGTTCCCGAGACGGGCGGCCTGACCTCGGTCGACGGCACGGGGGAGCCCGTGCTGGACCCGGAGGTCCAGGCGAAGGAGGCCGAGGAGGATTCCGCCGACCGTGACGATCAGGCCTGAGGCCGCCTGTCAGACCGACTTCGCCGTGGGGTGGAGGACACGGGTGTCCTCCACC